>CAZSAI010000034.1:0-10773 GCA_964604895.1 uncultured Planctomycetia bacterium | reverse complement strand
CTTAAGATTATCGCTTTTTCTATTGTAGCTCTTTTTATATTGAAAGGATTATTCTTGTTTCTCCAGGGATTTCTTATGGAAATAGTAGGCTTAAGAGCCACTGTTTATGTGAGGACACTTTTATATAAAAAATTTCAGGAGTTATCTTTAGATTTTTATTCTCAAAAGAGAACAGGAGAGTTAATTTCCCGAATTACTAATGATGCGGGTTTGCTTAAGTATGGATTGACTTATGGACTCACTGATCTTATTTATCAGACAATGCAGTTAATTATGTTTGTGTTTATTGTTTTTTATATTCATCCTAAGTTAGCTCTTATCTCTTTTGTGCTTTTTCCAGTAATTATCTTTCCAGTAATGAGGGTGGGCAAAAAACTTAAGAAGCTTTCTGAGAGGTCTCAGGAGAAGATGGCTGATTTAAACTCTATATTAGCTGAAACAATTTCTGGAGCTAAATTGGTGAAAGCTTTCTGTCGGCAAGATTATGAGATAGAAAGATTTAAGAAGATTATGAAAGATTACTATAAATTTTTATTGAAGTCAGCAAAGAGGACACTTCTTCTTTCTCCTTTTACTGAGTTTGTAGGAGCTCTGGCTGCTATTGTGATTTTTCTCTTAGGAGGTAGAGATGTTATTGAGGGAAGGCTCTCTTTCGGTGTTTTTGGATTTTTCTTAGGTTCTTTAATGAGTATGATAAGACCCTTTAAAAAACTCACTCAGGTCCATGCTATTAATCAACAGGCTTTGGCCGCTTCTCAGAGAATCTATGAGATTTTAGAGAGAAAGCCTTCAGTTAAGGAAAAGAGGCAAGCTTTAGAAGTAAAGACTCTTAAGAAAGGAGTAGAATTTGATAAGGTCTGGTTTAAATATAATGAGAGTGAAGAATTTGTCTTAAAAGATATAACTCTAAAGATAGAAGTTGGTCAAAGAGTAGCTTTGGTCGGTCCTACCGGGGCAGGAAAAACCACCATCTTTAATCTTCTTCTTAGGTTTTATGAGACCTCCAGAGGAAAAATTCTTTTTGATGGCCTAGATATAAAAGATATTAAGCTTTCCTCTTTGAGAGAAATGATTGGTTTAGTTACTCAAGAGCCAGTTCTTTTTAATGATACAGTAAGAGCCAATATTGCTTACGGGAGATTAGATGCTACCCTGGAGGAGATAGAAGAGGCTTCTAAAAAAGCCTTGGCTTATGATTTTATAAAAAAACTTCCTTTAGGTTTTGATACAGTAATAGGTGATAGGGGCTTCCGGCTTTCAGGAGGACAGAAGCAAAGAATCTGTATAGCCAGAGCTATCCTTAAAAACCCTCAACTCTTGCTTTTAGATGAGGCTACTTCTCAGTTAGACTCTGAATCCGAGAGTTTAGTTCAAAAGGCTTTGGAGAATTTAATGCAGGAGAAGACCGTATTAGTTATAGCTCATAGACTTTCTACAGTAAAAAAAGCCTCTAAGATAGTGGTTATAGATAAAGGAAGAATTGTAGGAGAAGGCCAGCATCCCTACCTTCTTGATAATTGTGATTTATACCGAAAACTCTACGAATTTCAGTTTAATCTATAATAAATCCTTTAGGAATTAGTTTTTTCTCAGAATCTGAAGTTTTTAAAAAAAATTTTGAAAGAAAGAGGAAATTTGATATAATTATAAACCACAATTTTTGAAGAAATCCAGAAAAAAGGAGGAAATCTTGGCTTTACCTGAGGAACTTACAAAGTTGTTAGAAGCAGGAGTCCATTTTGGGCATCAAGCTAAGCGTTGGAATCCTAAAATGGAGAAGTTCATCTTTGGCAAACGGAGTGGGATTTATATAATCGATTTAGAAAAGACTTTAGTTAAACTTAAAGAAGCCCAGGAGTTTCTGAGAGGGGTGGTAGGAGAAGGCAAAGACATTCTTTTTGTGGGCACTAAGAAACAGGCTCAGGGAGTAATAAGGCAGGTAGCTGAAAGTCTAAATATGCCTTATGTGGTAGAAAGATGGGTAGGAGGCCTTCTTACTAATTTCGAAGTGGTCAGCTCCCGGATAGCTAAATATAAGGAGTTGCTTAAGGCAAGAGAAGAGGGTAGATTTGATGAACTCCCCAAAAAGGAAGTTGTACGTCTCAATAGAGAGTTAGAAAGGATGGAGAGGAATTTTTCGGGGTTAAAACATATGGAGGAGTTACCCGGGGCTTTATTTGTAGTAGACCCTAAGAAAGAGTACTTATCAGTAAGAGAAGCCAGAAAAGTAGGTTTACCTATAGTAGCTCTGGTAGATACTGATTCTGACCCTGAAGTTATAGATTATCCTATTCCGGGAAACGACGATGCTTTGAAATCTATAAAAACTATAATTTCTTTTATAGCTGATGCTGTAGGAGAGATACTCGTTCAAAATAAAGAAAAGGAAACTAAGCCGAAGGAAGAAAAGAGGCCTGAAGGGCCTGAAGCTAAAAAGATAGCTAAAGAATACGAGGAGGTAGAGGAGAAATTATTAGAGGAGGAAGAAAAAAAGATTAGGAGGGCTGATTCTAAATGAAAGAAGCAATTAAAAAACTTAGAGAACTTACAGGTTTTGGGATAAGTGATTGTAAGAAGGCTTTAGAGGAGAGTAAACAGGACATAGAGAAGGCTTTATCTCTTTTAAGAAAGAAAGGTGCTAAAATATTAGAAGAGAAGAGCCAAAGGCAGACCAAGGAAGGAGTGATTGATTCCTATGTCCATTTTTCTCGCAATTTAGGAGCAATGGTAGAAGTTAATTGTGAGAGTGATTTTGTGGCTAGACATCCTGATTTTAGAAATTTTGTAAGAGATTTAGCTATGCAGGTAGCCGCTTCTTCTCCAGAATATATCTCTAAAGAAGAGGTTCCTCAAGAGATTCTTAAGGACCTGAGCCCTGAAGAAAAAGAAGACTTTTTTCGCAAAAAGTGTCTTCTTCAGCAACCTTATATAAAAGATCCTTCTCTTAATATCTTAGATTACTTAAATTCTTTAGGAGCTAAGTTTAAGGAAAATATAGTTATTAAAAGATTTGTGAGATTTTCTTTAGGGGAATGAATGAGAAAGTTTAAGAGAATCCTTCTAAAGCTTAGTGGAGAAACCTTTCAGGGTAAGAAAGGGTATGGGATATCTCCTCAAGAGTGTTTGAGAATAGCTAGAGAAATAAAGTCCGCATATACAAAAGGTGTAGAGATTGCCTTGGTAGTAGGTGGAGGTAATATTTTCCGAGGATTTAGTAAGACTAAAGATTTTAAAATGGATAGGTCTGTTGCCGATTATATGGGGATGTTGGCTACAGTCTTGAATGGATTAGCTTTGCAGGATGCTTTAGAGAAGTTAGGCCTAGATACCCGGGTTATGACTGCAATTCAGATGCATCAGATAGCTGAGCCTTATATAAGAAGAAGAGCAATAAGGCATTTGGAGAAAAAAAGAGTAGTGATATTTGTTGCCGGCACCGGTAATCCTTATTTTACTACTGATACCGCGGCTTCTCTGAGAGCTATGGAGGTAAGGGCTGAGGTTTTACTTAAAGGCACTAAAGTAGATGGTGTATATAGTTCAGACCCTCTCCGAGACAGTAAAGCTAAGTTATTTAAAAAGCTTTCTTACATTGAAGTATTAAATAAAAGGTTAAGAATAATGGATTCTACCGCCATAACTCTATGTATGGAGAATAGCCTTCCAATCATAGTTTTTAATGTCAATAAGGATGGAAATCTAAAAAAGATAATAGAGGGTAGAAGCGTTGGGACAGTTATAAACTAATTTTCTTCTCTTTAATTGACCTACCTTAAGGTTAAGGAGGAGATATGGAGCTTAAAAAAATCTTTAGAGAAACTGAACAAGAAATGAAAAAAGCTTTAGAAGCGGTGGAGAGGGAGTTTTCAGAGTTAAGAACAGGAAGAGCTAATCCTAAATTAGTGGAAGGTTTGCGGATAAACTATTATGGTAGTCCTACTCTTCTTAAAGAGATTGCCTCAATTAGTGTTCCTGAGGCCAGGCTCATAGTTATTCATCCTTGGGATCCTAATACAATCTCTGAGATAGAAAAAGTTATTCTTCAATCAAACTTAGGTATAACTCCTTCTAATGATGGAAAAGTTATTCGTTTAGCTATCCCTCCTCTTTCTGCTGAGAGAAGGCAGGAGTTAGTAAAATTAGCAAAAAAAATTGCCGAAGAAGGAAGGGTTTCTATAAGAACGATTAGAAAAGATGCTAACCAGAAACTTAAAGAATCAGAAAAAGCTAAGTTGATTTCTGAAGATGATAGATTTAGGGCTCAAGAAGAAATACAGAAACTTACGGATAAGTATATAGAGCAGATAAATAAGGTTTTAGAAGAAAAGGAGAAGGAGCTTCACGAATTTTAGTTTATTCTATTTTTTATTAAGCTAAGAAAAGAGCCGCTAGCTCATCAGGTAGAGCATCCCGACGTTTAAGTCGGGAGAGTGCCAAGTTCCTAATAAGAATTAAATTCGCTCTTTTATAAACTTAACTTATGAGTTTATTTCCTGAGCCGCTAGCTCATCAGGTAGAGCACCGGCCTTTTAAGCCGGGAGTGCCGAGTTCGAGTCTCGGGCGGCTCACATAAAATTGCTAAAGTAAGATAGGGTTAAATTGCTATCCATATTTGAAATTTTAACTTAATATCCCATATACCAGGAGAGTAGGATAACAATAACTTTTTTATAGAGCGGACGTGGCGGAACTGGCAGACGCGCATGGCTTAGGACCATGTCTCCTAAGGAGGTGGGAGTTCAACTCTCCCCGTCCGCAGATAGATAAGTGCTAATATATTGCTATATTGAGATATTTTTAATTTTTCAATATATCGTAAATATATTAAGTGTATTTGTGCGGGCGTAGCTCAGTTGGTAGAGCACCACGTTGCCAACGTGGTTGTCGTGGGTTCGAAGCCCATCGCCCGCTCCAAGATGGATTCTTCTACTCTGGGGGGTATTTTAGGACTATAGAATCTTTAAATTAAAAAGTGAAGTTATCAGATTATATTTCTGAAAAACAGATTATTATTGGGATAGAATCTAAGAAAAAGAAAGATATCTTAGGAGAGCTTTTGGGGCTTCTAATAAAATTGAAAAGGATTTCCCCCCGGAGTAAGAAAAAAATACTTTCAGGTCTCTTAGCCAGAGAGAAATTAGGTTCCACTGCTTTAGGAGGAGGAGTAGCTATTCCGCATGCTCGTTTAGATTTAATAAAGAAGCCTCTGATAGTTATAGGGATTTCTAAGAAAGGATTAGATTTTGATTCTCTAGATGGAGAGCCGGTCTATATAATATTTCTTATTCTTTCTCCTAAGGAGACAGAGGGTCTTCATCTTAAAATTTTAGCTACTATAAGTAAGCTCTTAAGAGACAAATATCTTTTGAGCCGACTTAAAACTGCTTCTAAGTCAAGAGAAGTTAAAGAGTTAATAAGACTCCAAGAGGGGACTTAAGATGGAAAGGATAGAGAAGGAAGTTTTAATAAAAAATAAACAGGGTCTCCATGCTCGTCCAGCAGCTTTATTTGTTCAGACTGCAGCTAAATTTGACTCCTCCGTAAAGGTTAAAAAGGATAAGCAGGTAGTGGATGGAAAGTCAATTATGAGTATATTAAGCTTAGGAGCAGAATGTGGTAATAAGGTTGTAATTATTGCTGAAGGAGAAGATGCCCTTCAGGCAATTTCTGAACTTGAAAAAATCTTGAGTAAAGATGAAGAGAATTAAAGGTGTAGCAGCCTCTTCGGGAATAGCTATTGGGAAAGCCTTCTTAATAGGAAGGGAAGATTTTTTTATTGCTCCTAAGAAGATTTCTTTAGAAGAGATCCCTTCGCAGATTCTTCGCCTGGAAGATGCCTTAATTAAAACTAGACGGGAGTTAATAGATCTTCAAAAGGAGATAGAGAAAAGCTTAGGTTCCGACCATGCCCAAATTTTTGATGCCCATCTTCTGGTATTAGAAGATAGAGTCTTGATTGAGGATGTGATTTCTAAGATAAAGAAAAATAAAGTAAATGTAGAGTATGCTTTTCAACAAGTGATTAAGAAATATATAGAAACCCTTTCTAAGCTAGACGATGGTTATCTAAAGGAGAGAGCCCTTGACCTTCAAGATGTAGGTAGAAGAGTTCTGAGGAAATTGCTTAAGAAAGAAGTTGAACCTTATAAAGAGATTAAAGATAAGATTATTATTGTTGCTCATGACCTCTCTCCTGCTGATACTGCTTCTCTTCCTAAGAAGAATATTTTAGGATTTGCCACAGATATTGGAGGAAGGACTTCTCATACAGCTATTATCGCCAGAGCCTTAGGGATTCCGGCGGTAGTAGGGTTGGAGAAGCTTACTTCCTTTGTTAAACCTCAAGATTTAATAATAATTGATGGGACTGAAGGCTGGGTAGTAATTAATCCTCCAGGAGATGTTTTAGCTGAATATAAAGAAAAGCAGAAGAAAGAAAAACAATTAAGAAAGTTTTTTTACTCTCTTAAGAAATTTCCTGCTCAGACTCCCGATGAGAGGAGGATAATCTTAGCTGCTAATATAGAACTTCCTGAAGAAATCCCTTTAGTCTTAGAGTGGGGAGCCGAAGGTATAGGACTTTATCGGACTGAGTATATATATTTAGGCAAGAAAGAATTGCCTTCAGAAGAGGAGCAATACCAGGCTTATTTAAATGTTGCTAAAAAAGTTAAGCCTTACCCAGTAATTATAAGAACTCTGGATTTGGGAGGAGATAAGTTTCTTTCTCAACCCCTTATGCCTAAAGAGATGTCTCCTTTTTTAGGTTGGCGGGCAATAAGGTTTTGTTTAGCTCAGCCTCAAATATTTAAAGTTCAGTTAAGAGCAATCTTAAGGGCATCTCGAGAGGGAAATCTAAAACTTATGTTTCCTATGATTTCAGGAATTGAGGAGTTAAGGCAAGCAAAAAAGCTCTTGGCGGAAGTAAAAGAGGAGTTAAGAAAAGAAGGTGAGCCTTTTGATGAAAATATAGAAGTAGGAGTAATGATTGAGGTTCCTTCGGCAGCCTTAACTAGTGATGTATTAGCAAAAGAGGCAGACTTTTTCAGTATCGGCACCAATGATTTGATTCAGTATTCTTTAGCTGTGGATAGAGCTAATGAGAAGGTTGCTTATTTATATGAGCCTACCCATCCCGGAGTATTAAGACTTATTAAGATGATTATTGAGAATGCCCATAAGGCTGGGATTTGGGTAGGGATGTGTGGTGAGATGGCTTCAGAGCCTTTATGTGCATTCTTACTTTTGGGTATGGGTATAGATGAGCTAAGTATTCCTCCTGCGGCTATCCCTGAGGTTAAGAAACTTATAAGGTCAGTAAGATTTAGTGATGCCCAGGAGATTGTAGAGAAGGTTTTAGATTTAAGTACTCATAAGGAAGTAGAGAGAGTCTCTCTTAAATTCTTAAAGGAGGCCTTAGGAGATAGTTTTAATAAAGTAATGAAATTATGAAAGCTTTGATACTTTCTGCTGGATACGGGACAAGGTTATATCCTCTTACTTTAAATATCCCTAAAGCTTTGCTTAAGATTGGAGAGAGATACTTGATTGATATTTTAATGGATAAATTAAAAAATTTAGAAATTTCTGAGATTATAGTGATAACTAATAATAAGTTTTATCCCAAGTTTTTAGAATGGAAAGAGGCTCAGAAGCTTTCTGTAGGATTATCTATCCTTAATGATAATACAAATTCGCCGGAAGAAAGATTGGGGGCGGTTGGAGATATAGAATTTGCTATTGATAATAAATCTATTGATGAAGACTTATTAGTTCTGGGAAGCGATAATCTATTTAGCTGGTCTTTGGAAGAGTTTTGTAATTTCTCTCTTTCAGAAGGCAAGCCCGTAGTAGGACTTTTTGATGTTAAAAATAGAGAAAGAGCTAAGAAATTTGGAATAGCTGTTTTGGAGGGGAAAGTTATTGTAGATTTTCTGGAGAAGCCTCAGAACCCCCCTGCTACCTTGGCAGGAACCTGTATTTACTTCTTTCCCCGGCATTCCTTTGTCTGGATAAAAGAGTATTCTTTACTTTACGATAAAGATACTACCGGCCAGTATATAACCTGGTTGTGTAAAAAAACTCAAGTTCTAGGTTATGAGTTCAAAGGAGATTGGCTTGATATAGGTCATAAAGATGCTTTAGTGGAAGCCCAAAATTTATTCAGTTAATTTTTAGAAGGAGGAAGGAGGATGAGAAGATTTTTTACCTCGGAGTCAGTTACAGAAGGGCATCCTGATAAAATCTGTGATCAAGTATCAGATGCTATTTTAGATGCTATCTATGAAAAAGACCCTCAAGGTCGAGTAGCTTGTGAGGCTTTGGTGACAAGAGGAGTTATTTATATAGCTGGGGAGATTACTACTTCCTGCTATGTAGAGATTCCTCGCTTGGTAAGAAACCTTATCCGGGAGATTGGCTATGATGACCCCAATATGGGTTTTGACTATGGTAGTTGTGGAGTAATTACTGCTATTCAGGAGCAATCTCCAGATATTGCTCGAGGTGTAGATATTGGAGGAGCAGGAGATCAAGGTCTTATGTTTGGTTATGCCTGTAGTCAGACTCCTGAGCTTATGCCTTTACCAATAATTTTAGCTCATAAGTTGGTAAGAAGACTTTCAGAAGTAAGAAAGCAAAAACTCTTAGATTATTTAAGGCCTGACGGTAAGTCCCAAATTACTATAGAGTACGAGGATAATACCCCTAAAAGGATTGAGGCAGTAATAATTGGAGTTCATCATACCCCTCAGGTTAAAACAGAAAGATTAAGAGAGGAGATTAAGAAGTTGGTAATAGATTATGTGTTACCTCAAGAGATGATAGATAAACATACCAAGGTTTTTATTAATGCCACCGGAAGGTTTGAGGTTGGAGGACCTGTAGCTGATACAGGGGTGACAGGGCGTAAGATTATGGTAGATACCTATGGAGGCTGGGCTCGCCACGGAGGAGGCTGTTTTTCAGGAAAAGATCCAACAAAAGTAGACAGGTCCGCTTCTTATATGGCTAGGTACATTGCTAAGAATATTGTAGCTGCAGGCCTAGCCCGAGAATGTGAGGTTCAACTTGCTTACTGTATAGGGGTGGCTGAACCTGTGGCTGTTATGGTGGATACTTTTGGGAGTAATAATGTGGATGAGAAAAAGATAGAGAAAGTCATAAGAGAAATTTTTTCTCTTACTCCTAAAGGGATAATTGAGGAGCTTAAGCTCTTAAGACCTATTTACAAAAAAACAGCCTGTTATGGACATTTTGGCCGGGAAGAAGAAGGTTTTAGCTGGGAAGAAACTAATAAGGTTGAGGAGTTAAAGAGGCTTCTAAAATAAGCAAGTCCGGAGTATGAGATTTGAGATAAAAGATTTAGGCTTAAGGAAAGAAGGAAGAAAGAGAATTGAGTGGGCAAACTCCAGAATGCCAGTTTTAGAATTAATAAGGGAAAGATTCTCCAAAGAAAAACCCCTAAAAGGGATAAAGATAGGAGCTTGTCTTCATGTTACTACTGAGACAGCTGTCTTGGCTATAACCTTAAAAGCAGGGGGTGCTTCTTTAAGGGTATGTGCTTCTAACCCTTTATCTACCCAGGATGATGTTTCAGCAAGCCTGGTTTCTGATTACGGGATAGAAGTTTTTGCTATTAGAGGAGAGGATAGAAATACTTACTATCGGCATATTAAAAAGGTTTTAGAAATTTTACCTCAGATTACTTTAGATGACGGAGCAGACCTTGTTAGTACAATTCATAAGAATTTTAAACTTCCTCTTGGAGAGAAGTCCACCTCTGGTGGAAAGAATCGAAATTCAAAATTGCCTTGGGCTGGGACTGAGGAGACCACTACTGGAGTAATAAGATTAAGAGCTTTAGAGAAAGAAGGAAGGCTTCTTTATCCTATAATTGCTGTGAACGATGCTCAGACTAAATACCTTTTTGACAACAGGTATGGAACAGGTCAATCCACAATTGATGGGATTCTAAGGGCTACTAATAAGTTAATAGCTGGGAGTTGCTTTTTAGTCTGTGGGTATGGTTTCTGTGGTAGAGGTATCGCTCTGCGAGCAAAAGGTATGGGAGCAAATGTTATTGTGGTTGAACCCAATCCCTTAAGAGCTTTAGAGGCAGTAATGGATGGCTACAGGGTTTTGCCGGTAAGAGAGGCAGTAAAGTTTGCTGATATAATTGTAACTGCTACTGGAGATATTAATGTTATAAGAGGAGAGCATTTTCTCTTAATGAAGGACAAAGTACTATTAGCTAACGCTGGCCATTTTAATGTAGAGATAGACATAAAGAGTTTGGAGAAGTTAGCGGTTAAGAAGAGAGAAATAAAACCCTTAGTTAGTGAATATGTGATAAGAGTAGGAAGTTCCCGAGGTACTAGGCCCTCACTCAGAAGAATTTATGTTTTGGGAGAAGGAAGGCTTGTAAATTTAGCCTGTGCTGAGGGTCATCCTGCTGAAGTTATGGATATGTCCTTTGCAAACCAAGCTTTAAGTTGTGAATATATTGCTAAAAATTATCAAGATTTAGAAAAGAAAGTGTATAAAGTTCCTTCCTTGATAGATGAGGAGGTAGCTTATCTTAAACTTAAGAGTTTAGGTATTAGAATAGAAAAACTCACCTCTCAGCAGAGGAGATATCTTTCCAGCTGGCAAGAGGGAACTTAAGTAGTTTTTTTTACAGAGTTAGAGGTTTTACTAGTTTAAAGATAAAGATGAAGAGAATAGGAGTTTTAACTTCTGGGGGAGATTGTTCAGGGATGAATGCTTGCCTAA
>CAZSAI010000033.1:0-10823 GCA_964604895.1 uncultured Planctomycetia bacterium | reverse complement strand
AACCCCATTCAAGTGCGCTAATCCAGACTGCGCCACCTCCCGATTATTATCTCTTATTTTCCAATATTTACTTAGCTTTTTAATTATACCTATCTTTTTAAAGACTGTAAAGAATTTTGTGATTGAATAGAAATCCGGATTCTTAAAGAAGGTTTAATAAGCGGAAGAAAAACTTACTCTATTTTTAAGAGTTTATTTTAGAAGAAGGAGCCATTTTCCATCTTTATACACAAACTTCCAAATATGTATTACTGGAGCTGCGCTTAACCCCCCAGATTTATCCATTGTTGAGTAATATACTCTCATAGCGACATTCGCCTCTTCTATCTCTTCATTTATATTCACTGATACTATCTCTATATTGTAGCAGGCAAAATCTTGACTATGGTAAGAAGAAATAAAATTTGAGAGTGTGGCTTTCTTTTCAAATTTAAAGCCCTTATAATAAGATAACTCCATTAACTTATCTGAATCCTTTGTTAATATCCCTACTATGAATTCTTTAGCTACTGTTTTTATTTTTTCTTCTTCTTGTTGTTTTAGTTTTTCGTATTCTTCACCTTCATAAAACCTACCTTCTCTCCAGATACTTTTTTCTTCGGTATTGCCTAATAAACTATAGAAAGAAAGTAATAACCCTAGCGTAAGAGATATTATTGGTCTTTTCATAATAATCTGAAGATATTGTAACCTTAGGAAAAAATGTGGTCAAGATTTTTTTAAAATAAGAGGTTGTTGTGCAAACTAGGTTATTAATCTACCTGAAGTTTTTAAATTTGGAAGGGATAAAGCCTTAAATAAGAGAATGCTTCTATAAAGACTATATTTTGGTAATACTCCTCTTATTTTAAACCCCAGAGGTATTAGAAGAAAAGGCAAAAGGAGAAAGACCATAAAGAGCGTTCTTTTGAATACATAGGCTTTTTTGTAGACTCTCTCTTAAAAAATCTGGTTTGATTAAGAAGAATGCCCGGTAATTGTCAAAAAAATAGCCTAACAAAATCCTTAACACATTATTAAAGTCTTACTTCTTTAATTATTTTTTCTATTTCTTTTAAAAACAAAGAGTTAGGGGAAAGTTTTGTAAAAGGTTCTCCCTTCAGGCTTAATTCCTCTACTTTCTTATCATAAGGTAATTTGGCTAAATAAGAAGAACCGGTTTTCTCCTGGATTAAGTGGAGTTTGCTTTCAGGATAGCGAAAATTGCCTATTAAAAAAATTTCTTTAAACTTAATTCGTAAGTCTTTAAGAAGCCTCTTAAATCTTTCCACACTATCTAAAGATTTCTGAGAAGGGTCAAGCAATACAAAGATATAATCTAATTCAGTAGTTATTCTTCTGTTAATATGCTCTAAGCCAGCTGGGGAATCTATCAATACAAAATTGTAATTTTTTTCTAATCGTTTAATTATTCCTTTTAAGATATTATTAGGTTGACAGTAACATCCTTCAGTCCATTTTACCCCTAAAGAGAGGAAATCAAAGAAATCTCTTTCATAAAGAGCTTCCTGTTGGATAAGATAGTCAATTTTCTCAGCTAAGGGCAATCTTTCTAATTCCTTCTTAATTTTGGCTTCTTTTATATTAAAGAGTATTTCTGAGATACTCTTTAAGTCTTCTTCTATTCCTAAGAAGTAAGATAAATTTTCATCAGGGTCAGCGTCTATAATTAAAAGAGGGCCTCTTTCTTTTAAAAGAAGAGATAGACCGGCGATAAATGTAGTTTTTCCTACTCCACCTCTTCCTACAGAGATTATCTTTTTCAATTCTTAAGTCTTTTTTTATTAATTAGGATTACGTCTCCTATATTGCAATTAAGATGCCTGGCTACAACTTCACACTTTGCTCTAAAAAGAAAAAATATCTTTGAGTTTTTCCCCCAGAGAGCCTCAAAGTTTCCCTGGCCTTTACTTATGATTAAATCAGCTTTCTTATAAAGAGAAATAAACTCTCCAGAAGCATATTCTAAAATTGTGCCTGGAGAGTCACATCCACTGGAGATTACTTTAGCAAGTTTTTCTATTCCACAGAATAAAGCATCTTTGAATAGAGCGTCATTTATTATTGGCTTCTCTCTTACTACATAGAATATTTTTTTATCCTTAAAACTATCCAAGATTTCTTCAATCAGTACTCTGTCAAAGACCACTTCTCCAGCATTGTCAGCAAGATAGAGAATCAAAGTTGCTTTAGAGAGTTTTTCTTTGAATCTCCTGAAGTTAAAGAGGGCCTTGCTATGTTTCTTTTTGAGGTTAAACTCCCCTTTTAAGAAAGCCTCTACTTCTTTTTCTATAACTGAGGAATTTTTTACTCCTAAGTCTATAATATTACCTATACAGGCAAGCTCGGTAGCTATTAAGAGTTTATCTTTTGATTTTTTTACCTTTCTTTTTAAGAAAGGATATAGTTTTAGAGCCAACTTATTAGACTTTTCTTTTATTCTCAAGAAAGGGTCTTTTTTACGGGTCTCCTCTATCACAATTTTATAAATTATTCTTCCCATATAGGGAGGTGGAGTTTTTAAAGAGAACTTTGGAAGGACTTTGGCTACCTTATCCATTATTTTCTTCTGGATTTTTGGAGAGGCTCCAGCTAATTGAGAGGCGTCTTTTGCCTGTTTAAAAAAACAAGGTATGCATTCTATATAAGTTTTCATATTCTTTCTCCAAAGATAGCAGTTCCTACTCTTATAATATTTGCTCCTTCTTCAATTGCTATTTTGTAAGAGGAACTCATCCCCATAGAAAGATACTTCCACTCTACATTTTTATATAAACATTTAAGAGTCTCAAATATTTCTTTTGTCTTTTTAAAATACATCCTTAACTCTTGAGCACTCTTCGATAGAGGACCCATAGTCATTAAGCCTTCTAATTTTATATTTTTAAGTTTTATCACCTCTTTTACTAAATTTTTTACTTCCTCAGGATAGAGTCCAGTCTTTTGGTTTTCTTTAGCAATATTTATTTCAATCAAGACAGGCATAATTTTTCCAACTTTTTGGCATTCTTTATTTAAGAGATGAGCCAGCTCTAAAGAGTCAAGGGTCTCAATCATATTGAATATTCTTACAGCTTTTTTAACTTTATTTTTCTGTAAATGCCCGATAAGATGCCAGCTTACTTTATCTCCAATAACTTTAATTTTTTCTTCTGCTTCTTTAACATAATTTTCTCCAACTACTTTTATGCCAGCTTGGATAGCTTCTTCTATTTCTAAGATACTCCGGGATTTAGTGGCTGCTTCTAAAATTATCTGAGGGGGTATTTCTTTTAGAATTCTTTTTACGTTTTCTCTAATCATAAGATAAAAAAACTCTTCTTCTCTTATGAGAAATTTTTTTAATTTTTTTCTCTTTAAGGAGAGTGTTTAAGTATTTGATAACTAAAGAAGGATTCTCTCCTAAAGAGAGGCTTAGCTCTTCTAAATCAGCCGGTCTTCTCCTTAAGAATTCCAAGATATTTTCTTTAATGTTATGGTTGTATCTTTTCTGTTTAGTCTTTAAGAAAGAGATTACTATAGAAGCTTTTTTTCCAAGAATCTTCTTAATCTTTCCCAGCTTCTTATAGTTGGGAATAGGGATTTTGGTAGGTGTAGGCCTGGTAGGTAAATTTAGATGGATTTTATCCGGAGCTATTTTCTCTACTACTTTTTTTATTTTTTTAGCTTCTCCTAAAGTATCGTTGAGGCCTTTTACTAGCATTATTTCCAGCCAGATTTTTCCTTTAAACTCCTTCCGGAGACTAATTAGACCCTTAATTATTTTAGATAGACTTATCTTAGAATGAGGTCTATTTATCTTTTTAAATAGCTGAGGGGAGGCACTATCTAAAGAGGGGATTAACAGGTCTGCTTTCCTGAGTTCTTTTCTTACATCTTTTCTATACAAAAGAGAAGAATTAGTAATTACACAAATAGGATAGTTATTCTTAGTCTCTTTTTTTATTAAAGAGATTATCTTATCTAGATTCTTATGGAGAGTAGGTTCTCCTGAGCCAGAAATAGTTATATAGTCAATCTTTGGTTTTTTCCGAAGAATTTCTCGGAGCTCCTTCCTGAGTTTATACAAATTTGCAAAAGAAAGCCTTCGTAAGGTTTTCTTAGAAGTTTTCCCTAATTGGCAGTATATACAGTTGAAACTGCAAGTTTTTTTAGGAAATAAATCTACTCCTAAAGAAAAACCCAATCTTCGGGAAGAAACCGGTCCGTAAAAGTAACTCATTTATTTAGCTGAGGATTTCAATAATTTACTAAGTAATTGTGGAATTATTATAGTGGATTTTAGAAGAAAATCAACTTAAAAGAAAAGATTTTCAATAAAGTCTGGTGGAGGTGCGGGGATTTGAACCCCGGTCCTCAGATAACTTCCCTTAGAGGCCTACAAGCTTAGCTTGTGTTTAATTCTTAGTTGATACCTACCCCACAAGCAGGGTTGTATCAACGCAAGCCTTTTTAGGTCTTCAGTCCTACAAGGCTTAACTCGGACTGAACTAGCCTGTAAGTTGAACTCTTAAGTTTCCCCAGGCAAGGAAACTTAAGAGCCCTGCTTAATTTAAGATGTAAGCAGGAGTTACTCCATAAATAGGAGCTGCCTTTGTTTTTTCTGCGGTTTTTTGACGAGCTAACCGCAGGAAACTCGACCTGCCCTCTAAGAGAGCTATCCTGAGTCGAAACCCATCACCCCCTTCTTATTTATATTATACCATATCTTGACAAATTTAAACTAAATTCTAAACTCCTATAATTTTAAGTTTTAGAGTTAGGGAGAGTTCTTTTTAATAGATTTTGGATATTTCTTTTGTGTCTGAGAATTACAAAGAGGGAGATTAAAAAAGAAAGAATTTTAAATTCTAAAGGTATTCCTTTCATAAAAACACACCCCAGAAAAAATATTACCGAAGTAATTATTGAAGCAAGGCCTACTATTTTAGACATAAGAAAGACAAGCACCCAACTGCTTATACTGAGCAAAAGTGGTACTCTTAAGAAGGGAAGAAATATACTTAAGCTGGCTATTGCTCCTAAACTGGTAGAGACGCCTTTGCCTCCTTTAAATCTTAGAAAAATAGGCCAGTTGTGTCCACATACAGCTAAGAGAGATGTTGCGATTGAGGAGATATTTATTAAGCTATTTTTAGACTCAAAGATAAAGAAGACTAGGCATACTGGAAGAAAGCCTTTTAAAAAATCTAAGAGAAATACTAATATTCCCCATCCCAGACCTATTACCCTGGCTACATTAGTAGCTCCTATATTTCCTGAGCCGAAATCTCTTATATCTAGGCCTTTTACCTTTTTAGCAAGAATTAAACCGAAAGGGATAGAGCCTAGAATATAGCTAAGTATCCCTAAGAGAGTTAGTTTTACTATCGAAGACATTTAAGGCAATGATTCCTCTTTTTATATAAAGAAAGCCTGAGATAACTGTAAGTAAACAGGCTATGCTCCATATATATTTAGATATCCCTAATTCTAGAAGAATACTTAAGATTGTTGCCATTTGAAAGAGAGTAGTGAGTTTACCCCAAATATTGGGAGTAATGGGGACTTCAATTTTTAAGAAAAATAACACTACTATACCCAGCAGGATTATTAAGTCTCTACTTATAATTATAAGAACCACCCACAAAGGCAATTCATACTTTAGGGGTAGGGAATTTCTTAAGGTATAAATCCAGATAAAAGCATTAAGAAGCAAAAGTTTATCAGCAAGAGGATCTAATACTTTTCCTAAAGAGGTCCTTTCTCTTTTAATTCTGGCAATTATACCGTCTACTAAGTCGGTAATCATTGCAAATAAAAATATGAATAGAACTAACCACTTAAGTTGCCGATACTCGGGATTCTGAGCATAATAGATTAGAGAAGCAACAAAAAAAGGTATAGCCAGTATTCGAGATAAAGAAATTTTATTGGCAAAGCCCATTTTAAAAGTTAAATAACTTTTTTCCTAACTCTAGGAATTTATTTAATCATTCCTATTCTCTTAGGGGGCCACCAGATAAGGATAGCTTTCCCTAAGACATCTTTGAAATTTACAAATCCCCAATACCGACTATCTCGGGAGGAGGCGCTATTATCACCTAATACAAAATAACAATCTGGCGGAATTTCTATTATTTTACCTTCTTGACCATATTTTCCAAAATTATAATAGAAATTCTTAACTATTGAGGGAAGAGCTACTTCTTTGCCATTTATATATATTGAGCCGTGCTTAATTTCCAATTTTTCTCGAGGTAAGCCCACTACTCTTTTTACATAGGCTTTGTTTCTCTCTGGAGGGGAGATAAAAACGATTACCTCTCCTCTTTTAGGTTTTCTATAACTAGGAATTCTTACTCCTACAAAAGGGATTCTTGGACCATAAATAAGTTTACTTACCAAGATTCTGTCTCCTGGCATAAGAGTAGGAACCATAGAGGTAGTAGGGATTTTATAGAATTCAAAGAAGAATATCCTTACAAATACTGCCAAAAGGAAAGCTATAATTATTGATTCTATCCACTCTCTTAAGGCTGACTTTCTTTTAGCCTTCATTTTCAGATTTTTAAAATTTCTAAAAATGCTTCTTGGGGAACTTGGACTCTTCCTAGAGTTTTAAGTTTTTTCTTGCCTTCTTTTTGTTTTTCCCAGAGTTTTCGCTTTCTGGTAATATCTCCTCCATAACATTTACTAGTAACATCTTTCTTTAAAGCAGGAATTTTTTCTGAGGCAATGATTTTAGAACCAATGCTAGCTTGAATATTTATTTCAAAAACATGTCGAGGAATTAACTCTTTTAATTTCAAGAGAACTTTTCGAGAAATTCTTTCAGCCTTTCCTTTGTGTACTAATAAGGAGAAGATCCCCGAAGGTTTTCTGTTGAAGAGAATATCTACCCTAACTATTTCAGATTTTCTGTAACCTATAAACTCATAGTCTAAAGAACCGTAGCCCTTAGTAATGGACTTTATATTATCATAAAAATCCACTACTACCTCTTGAAAAGGAAGCTCAAAGACAATGTTCAGGCGGTCTCCTCCTAAATAATCCATCTTTTTAAAGATTCCTCTTTTTGATTTTGCTAATTCACAGATAGCTTCCATATATTCTAAGGGACTGAGGATACTTGCTTTTATAAAGGGTTCTCTTATTTCTTTTATTTGAGAAAGGGAAGGGAATTTTTGGGGATTCTCGATGTAGGAAAGTTCATCTTTCTTAGTAAGGAGTTCATACTTTACGTTGGGAGAGGTAAGGATAACATCTAAATTATATTCTCTTTCTATCCTCTGATGGATTATTTCCATATGGAGGAGTCCTAAAAAACCTCCCCTAAACCCCGGACCTAATACTTCAGAATTATCAGGCTCATAGATAAAAGAAGGGTCAGATAATCTCAATTTCTCTAAAGCTATCTTTAAAGAAGGATAATCTTTAGGAAAGCTGGGAAATATTCCACAAAAGACCATGGGAGTTAATTTTTTATATGTAGGTATCTTTTTAGAAGTAGGTTGGGAAGGTTCAGTAAGATAATCAGGGATAGTAATGTGAGAAGGGTCTTTTATATTGCAAGAAATTACGCCTATTTCTCCTGCCAGTAATTCCTCTTTTTTTTCTATTTTAGGTTTAGATACCCCTATCTCTTCTACTTCATAGGTTGAGTTTCGGGAAAGAAGCAAAACTTTTATTCCTTTAGTAATTTTCCCTTCTAAGACCCTAATAAACAAAAGGACGCCTTTAAAAGGGTCATATTGAGAGTCGAAAAGAAAAGCCCGGAGGGGTTCTTCTTTTTCTCCTTGAGGAGGAGGGGCTTCTTTTACAATTCTTTCTAAGAGTTCTCTTACTCCTTCTCCAGTTTTAGCTGAGACTAAAGAAATCTCCTCTCCTCTAAATCCAAAGGCTTCTTGAAGTTGAGATTTAGTTCTTTCTATTTGAGCTTGAGGCAGGTCTATCTTATTAATTGTTGGGATTATTTTAAGGTTGTTTTCTTGGGCTAAGTGGTAGTTAGCTACAGTTTGGGCCTCTACCCCTTGGGTAGCATCTACAAGGAGTATAGCTGATTCAACTGCCCCTAAAGATTTAGCCACTTCGTAACTAAAATCTACATGTCCAGGGGTATCTACTAAATTAAATATATAAGTCTTCCCCTGAAAGGGAAATTCTAACCTTACAGCCTTTGCTTTAATAGTAATACCTCTTTCTCTTTCTAATTCCATACTGTCTAAAACTTGTTCTTTAAACTCTTTGGCTCCTATAGCTTTAGTATATTCTAATATCCTATCAGCCAAAGTGGATTTTCCATGATCAATGTGGGCTATTATGCAGAAGTTTCTTATTAATTCTTTTCCACTCATTTAGATTCTTTTTTTTCTAATATGAGGCTATAAATTTTTTCTACCACTTCTTCTATCTTCAGGTCAGTGGTATCAATATATATAGCCTCCTCAGCTACTCTTAGAGGAGAGACTTTTCGATTTATATCAGCGTTATCTCTTTTTCTTAAATCCTCTTCCAAAGACTTTTTATCTACTTTAATATTTTTTTTCTCAAAATCAAGGTGTCTTCTTTTTACCCTTTCTTGGAAATCAGCATCTAAGAATATTTTTAACTCTGCTTGGGGAAAAACTACAGTGGTGGTATCTCTTCCTTCAGCTATACAGTTGGAATTCTTGGCTATTTCTCTTTGTTTTTCCACCATAACTTTTCTTACTTGGGCAAGCTTTGCTATAGAAGATATATTCTTATCAATTATAGGTTCTCTAATCTCTTTACTTACATCTTCTCCTTCCACAAAGACTTTATCTTTTTTAAGTTCTATATTTATTTTTTGGGCTTCTCTTGTTATTTTTTCTTCATCGGATAAATCAAATCTATTTTTAAGAAGCCACCAGGTTAGGGCTCTATACATTGCTCCTGTATCTAAATAAATAAAGCCCATTTTCTCGGCTAATATCTTAGCCACAGTACTTTTTCCACTCCCTGCTGGTCCATCAATAGCTACTACCATTTCCTGGAGTTTTTCAGTAAGTAGCAATAAGCTTTTTATGTTTTTGAACTATTTTATTGAGGAGTAAAGAGAGTCTTTTTTTATCTTTTTTTTCTATAAGTCTGCTTAGTTTATCTATATTCTTTAGGAAATCTTGCAAGGATTTTTCTGTGAACCTGTTAGTTAAGAAGATATCAGTCCAGACTCTGGGAGGAGAACCGCTAATTCTGGTCATATCTTTGAAAGAAGCTCCTATAAATTTTGAGGCCTGATAAGGAAGACTGTAACTAAGGGAGAAACTCAAGATATGAGGAAGTCCTGAGGTATAAGCAATTATTCTGTCGTGTGTTTTTTCATCTAAGACTACAGGATGAGAACCTAGCCTTCTCCAGAAATTTTTGATTATCTGGAAGGATTCATTCTTTTTTATGGGGGTAAGAACACAGAGAGAGTTTTTAAATAAAGAATCTATAGAATATTCGGCTCCTTTCTTTTCTGACCCACAGAGGGGATGAGAACCCACAAAGTTATCTCTAAGGTACTTCTTAGCCTCTCTAAGAATTTTCTCTTTAGTACTCCCTATGTCAGTAACTAAGCAATTTTTTTGAATATATGAAGATAAAATTTTTATATATTCAATTATAGAAGAAATAGGGGTAGCTAAGATTACAAAATCAGTTTTTTCTAAGGCTTCAGGTAAGTGGGAAGTAACCTTATCAAAAATTTTTAATTTTCTTACTTCTCTTTCTCTAAGTTTATTTCTAACCAGACCCCATACTGAAGAGGTTATCTTTTCTTTTTTTATAGCCATAGCCAGAGAGCCCCCCATAAAGCCTGTTCCAATAATAGTTATTTTCTTAAATTTTATCCGCATATTCATATTTCTCTTCCGATAGCCTGAGCTATTTTTTTGAGTTCCTTCATAAGCTCGGCGAATTTTTCTGGTAATAATTGTTGAGGTCCATCAGAAAGGGCTTCTTCAGGTTTGGGATGTACCTCTATTAGAAGACCATCTCCTCCTCCAGCCACAGCTGCTTTAGAGAGAGGTCCGATTAAATTCCACTTTCCGGTAGCATGAGAAGGGTCTACTATTATAGGAAGGTGGGAAAGTTGTTTAATTACAGGTATAGCGCTAAGGTCTAAGGTGTTTCTAGTAGCATCTTCAAAGGTTCTTATTCCTCTCTCACATAGAATTACATTGAAGTTTCCTCCTGAAAGAATATACTCCGCACTCATCAAGAGTTCTTTTATGGTAGCGCTTAAGCCTCTTTTTAATAAGACTGGTTTTTTAGTTTGACCAATCTCCTTTAGGAGGTTAAAATTCTGCATATTTCTTGCTCCAATTTGAAGAATATCAGTATATTGAGAGACTAATTCTACATCCCTTGTGTCCATAACCTCAGTGATTGTGGGAAGTCCCACCTCTTTTGAGACCTCTTTTAAAATTCTTAAGCCTTCTTTTCCTAGTCCTTGGAAGCTGTAAGGAGAAGTTCTGGGTTTAAATGCTCCTCCTCTAAGTATTTTGGCTCCAGCAGATTTTATTTTTTTAGCTACCTCTAGGAGTTGTTCTTTTGATTCAATAGAGCAAGGCCCAGCTATTACTATTACTTCTTTTCCTCCAATCTTGACTTCTTTAGTAATCTCTACAATTGTATCTTGGGGTTTAAAATCTCGGGAGACTAACTTGTAGGGAGCCAGGACAGGCATAACCTTCTCTACCCCAGGAAAGACCTCCAAGGGCTGAATTCTTAAAATATCTTCAGGGCCTATCACTCCAATTATGGTCCTTTCTACCCCTTTAGAAATCATAGTTTTGAGTCCTAGCTTTTCTATCCGTTTAATTATGTAATCTATT
>CAZSAI010000032.1:0-11141 GCA_964604895.1 uncultured Planctomycetia bacterium | reverse complement strand
TCATATTAGTTAGAAGTTTAGCATAAATATATATTTTTTCAACCAGGATTTTAAAATAAAACCCCCTCTTCCTCAAGAGGGGGTCTATCTTCAGTTTCTAGTTCTTAAGCTGTAATTAGTATTCTCCTCCGTAGGGTCCAGCTGGAGGTGTAGGGGTCTTTTCTTCTTTCTCAGGTTTCTCAGTAACTACACATTCAGTAGTAATCAGGAGAGAAGCGATCGAAGATGCATTCTCCAGGGCTGTACGAGTCACCTTCACTGGATCAATTATCCCTGCAGAGAACATATCTGTAAATTCGGACTTCTCCACATTAAACCCTATGTTGGCTTTCTCTTCTTTTACCTTCTCTACAATGATAGAACCTTCCAGGCCAGCATTCTCTACTAACTGGCGAATGGGTTCTTCTAAAGCTCTCTTTACTATATTTGCTCCAATCTGTTCATCACTCTCTAACTTAAGTTTCTCCAAAGCAGGGAGAGCTCTTAAAAGGGCTACTCCTCCTCCTGGAATTATCCCTTCCTCTACAGCAGCTCTAGTAGCATGCAAAGCATCCTCTACCCTTGCCTTCTTTTCCTTCATCTCTGTCTCAGTAGCTGCTCCTACATTTATTACTGCTACTCCTCCAGCAAGCTTAGCCAATCTTTCTTGAAGTTTTTCCCGGTCATAATCAGAATCGGTCTCCTCTATCTGTTTCTTAATCTGTTTAATTCTTCCTTGGATATCAGAAGTCTTTCCTGCACCTTCAATGATAGTAGTGTTTTCTTTATCCACTCTTACTCTCTTTGCTCTTCCTAAATCATCCAAATCAATACTTTCTAACTTTATCCCTAAATCTTCAGTAATTGCTCTTCCTCCGGTAAGAATTGCTATATCTTCAAGCATAGCCTTACGTCTATCCCCATAACCAGGAGCCTTTACTGCACAACAAGAAAGAGTTCCTCTTATCTTATTCACTACCAAAGTGGCTAAAGCCTCTCCCTCTACATCCTCAGCAATCACTAATAGAGGTTTCCCTGAACGAGCAATCTTCTCCAAGAGAGGTAGCATATCTTTAAGATTAGAAATCTTCTTCTCATAAATAAGAATATAAGGATCCTCAAGCACAACTTCCATCTTCTCAGTATCAGTAACAAAATAAGGAGAAAGATAGCCCTGGTCAAACTGCATTCCTTCTACTACTTCTAAAGTAGTAGCTGTAGATTTTGCCTCTTCTACAGTTATTACTCCATCCTTGCCTACCTTTTCCATAGCGTCGGCAATCAAATCTCCAATATTAGCATCAGAATTAGCAGCAATAGTACCTACCTGAGCAATTTCTTTCTTCTCGGCTACTTTTTTAGAGAGTTTCTTAAGCTCATCTACTACCACTTGAGTAGCTTTCTCCACTCCTCTTTTTAAAGCCATTGGATTACTTCCTGCAGCCACATTTTTTAAACCTTCTTTAAATATTATCTCAGCTAAAATGGTAGCTGTAGTAGTCCCATCTCCAGCAGTATCCGAGGTCTTCTCAGCTACCTCTTTTACTAACTGAGCTCCAATATTCTCAAAAGGATCCTCCAGCTCTATCTCCTTAGCTACAGTTACTCCGTCTTTAGTAATGGTAGGTGAACCAAATTTTTTTTCAATAACTACATTCCTTCCTTTTGGGCCTAAAGTAACCTTTACTGAATTAGAAAGTATCTCTACTCCTCTTAAAACTCTTCTTCGAGCTTCCTCATTGAATAAAAGTTGCTTAGCCATACTCCCTCCTTTCTTTAGAAGCAAATACTATTTTTCTAATACTTTAGCTAATATATCCTCTTCTCTTAAAATAAGGTACTCTTGACCTTCCTTATCTCTTATCTCTGTACCAGCATATTTGCCGTATAAAACTCTATCTCCTACTTTAATCTCCAGGGGAACAACTTTATCTCCTTCTCGTCTCCCTGAACCTACTGCTATAACTTCACCCTCCTGAGGCTTCTCCTTAGCTGTATCAGGAATTACTATACCTCCCTTAGTCCTCTCTTCAGCTTCCAAGGGTTTAACTACTACTCTGTCTCCTAAGGGCTGAATCTTCATACTCTCACCTCCTTCTTTAGCAAAATGACTTTTTTAAACTTAGCACTCTAAGCTTTCGAGTGCTAATTATTTTACTTAAAAAAAAGAGAAAATCAAGAGTTATTTTCAAACAATTTCTAAGATTTTATTACAAATTTCTAAAAATACTTAAAAATTTCTAATTATTTCTCTATCTTTCTTGTTTTTTCTCTATATTTTGCCTCAAAACATTTAACCCTTTCAAAATAAGCTGAGGCTCAAAATACTCTATATTATTAGTTAAATTTTTAATTAAAAGAGGAGAATCTCCTCCAGTAAGAACCACTTTAAAATTAAACCTTCTCCTCTTTTTCAAATAATCTATAATTTTAGAGATTAAAAGACTATAACCTAAAATGGTCCCTGAAGAAATGCATTCTATAGTACTTCTACCCCAGGAAAAATTCCTTCTAGGCTTTAACTTGATTTGTTTAGGAAGAAGTGCACACCTCTTAAGAAGAGCCTCCAAAGAAAAACTCAAACCAGGAAAAATGAATCCTCCTAAATAAGCCCCTTTCTTAGAAATAATATCAATTGTCAAAGCTGTGCCTGAGTCTATCACACAACCTACATTTTTATAAAGACGGACTGCTGCATAAACATTAAGAAGTCTATCCGAACCCACCTCCTCAGGTCTTTTATAAAGATTTCTTACAGGTATTTTAACATCTCTTCCACATTCTAATACTTCTATTTTATACTTCCTAAATAATTGCCTAAGTTTCTTAGATAACTCTGGAACCACCGAACAGATAAGAGCCTTAGAAGGCTTATTCTTCTTAATCAGGGAAGGAATCTTATTTAAGAAGTCAGGGGATAAAAATCTTCCAATTATTCTAAATTTATTTTTTTTAGCCAACCCTAAATTAATAGTAGTATTGCCTGCATCAATCAAAAACCAATTCATAGCTCCTCTTTCTTAATTATGCAAAATTGGCTAAATATAAAACAAAAACCTAAACTATTATTTTTTCTTCTTACTTAAATGTTTTTTAAGCTCTTCTATCTTATCTCTTAAAAAAGCAGCTTTCTCAAAATGTAAATTTTTTGCTTCTATAAACATCTGTTTTTTCAATTCTTCTATCAGCTCTCTTATCTCAAAATCTTCTTCTAGACCTACTGCTTCCTCGGCTATCTTTTCTGCTCGAGAATAGACCTCAATACCTTCTCTTATCTCTTTCTGGATTGTTTGAGGGCTAATCTTATGCTTTCTATTATACTCCATCTGTATTTTCCTTCTTCTCTGACTTTCTTGAATCGCCCTTCTCATAGAAGAAGTTATATTATCAGCATACATAATAACTTTTCCTTCCACATTTCTAGCTGCCCGACCAGCCACCTGGATTAAAGAAGTCTCAGACCTTAAAAAGCCTTCTTTATCAGCATCTAAGATAGCGACTAAAGATACTTCAGGTAAATCTAACCCTTCTCTTAAAAGATTTATCCCTACCAAGCAATCAAACTCTTTCTTACGAAGAGCCTGGAGTATTTTTGCTCTTTCTATAGTCTCTATCTCCGAATGAAGGTATTGAACATTTAAACCTTCATCTTTAAGGTAAAGAGTCAAATCTTCTGCCATTCTCTTAGTAAGAGTAGTCACCAAAACTCTCTGATTTTTCCTAACCCGGATTTTAATCTCTCTTATCAAATCATCTATCTGATTTTTGGTAGGTCTTACTTCTATCTCTGGGTCTAATAGACCTGTGGGTCTTATTATCTGCTCTATAACTTTACCCTTAGAGAGCTTTATTTCAAAATCTGAAGGAGTTGCTGAGACAAAAATTACCTGATTCAGAAACTCCATAAACTCTTCAAATTTCAAAGGTCTATTATCTAAACAGGAAGGTAATCTAAAACCAAATTCTATAAGGGTTTCTTTTCGAGATTTATCTCCATTGTACATACCTCTTAACTGAGGAATAGTCACATGAGATTCATCTATAATCAAAAGAAAATCCTGAGGAAAATAATCCAAAAGACAGTAAGGACGCAAGCCCGGTTCTCTCTGAGAAAGATGGCGAGAATAATTCTCAATACCATGACACCATCCGCATTCCCTAAGCATCTCCATATCATAAAGAGTCCTTCTCTTTAAGCGTTCGGCCTCTAATATACGGTTCTGCTTCTGAAAATATCTTATTCTATCTTCTAACTCCCAAGCAATGGTAATTAGAGCTTTCTCTATCTTATCCTGAGAGACTAAAAAATGTTTGGCTGGATAAAGACTTAGCCTTTGCAAGGAAGTTCTTTTCTGAGAAGTAAGAGGTTCTATTTCAAATATATTCTCAATACTATCAGAAAAAAACTCCACTCTATAAGCTGTTTCTTTATAAGTGGGATAAATATCTACAATATCTCCTCTTACCCTAAAGGTACCTCTTTTAAACTCAAAATCGTTGCGCTCATACTGCAAGGCAACTAATCTCCTATAAAGGTCTTTTTGGGTTATAATCTGACCCTTCTCTAAGAATAAGACTAACTCTTGATAATCCTGAGGAGAACCTAAGTTATATATACAGGAAACCGAAGCTACAACTAAAACATCTCTTCTACTCATTAAAGAACTGGTGGTAGAAAGTCTTAGTCTATCCAGCCGTTCATTTATGGAAGCATCTTTTTCTATATAAGTATCAGTTGCTGGAATATAAGCCTCAGGTTGATAGTAATCATAATAACTTACAAAATACTCTACTGCATTATAAGGAAAAAATTCTTTAAACTCTGCATATAACTGAGCTGCTAAAGTCTTATTATGAGAAATAACCAAGGTAGGTTTGTTTACTTCCTTAATCACACAAGCCAAAGTAAAAGTCTTTCCTGAACCCGTAACTCCCAGGAGAGTCTGAAATTTCTGGGCCCTCTTTATCCCTTCTACTAATTTTTTTATAGCTTGAGGCTGGTCTCCCTTGGGTCTTAGGTTTGTAACTAACTGAAACTTATCCTCCATCCAAATATTTTTAGCTCATCATCATAACTAAGTAAATATTATTCTTTCTCCTACTTTTGCTTTAGCTTAAGCCTCCTTAAAAAGAAAATATAACAGAATTTATTGCTATAGCAATTAAAATTGTCACATTATTTTTGAGCTGAGGTTTTCTTATAAAGGTTTGTTCTTTTCTTCTGCTAAAATTCTATATTAAATCTTAAATATTTTTTCTTTTAATTAAAAATTTATTCATTGAAAATTGAAGAATTGAAAATTATTCAAGCTGTGCTTTACATTATAAGTATCGCCTTTATCGGGAAGTTATCACTTCCAAGGAAATATCTTTAGCTTGAGGAGAATGGGTAAGAATCCCTAAAGAGATAAAATCTACTCCACTACGGGCGAACTTCTCAATATTAGTCTTATCAATTCCTCCAGAAGCTTCTAATCTAATCTTAGGAAAATATCTATCTCTCAACTTTACCGCTTTCTTCACATCTTGAGGAGAAAAATTATCTAGGAGAATCATATCAGGCTTACACCGACAAACATACTTAAATTCTTTTAAGCTTTCTACTTCCACTTCTACTTTGTGTTTTGTGGCTTTTTTTATATTTCTAATTAGACTTCTCAATTTCTGAACATCAAACTTTCTTCTTCCCTTTATATCTAAACTCAAAAGATGATTCTCTTTAATTATTATCCCATCCCACAGACCTTGTCGGTGATTTCTACCCCCTCCTATCCTTACTGCATACTTCTGAAGACTTCTTAAGGTGGGAAGGGTTTTTCTAGTATCTAATATCTTAACCTTGAACTTTTCAACTTTCCTTACAAACTCTCTAGTCACAGAAGCTATCCCGCTCAAATGAGAAAGAAGATTTAAAGCTACTCTTTCTCCTTTAAGGATAGAGGAAGCTCTTCCTTCAATCAAAGCTAAACTCTCACCTCTCTTTACTCTCGAGCCATCTTTCTTTAGTACCTTAAATTTAATACCTTTATCTAAAATTCTAAATACCTCTCTGCATTGGGCTATACCACATAAAATAAGACTTTCTTTAGCAACAATTTTTGCCCGAATCTTAAGATAGGAAGGAACTGCATAGAGAGTAGTAATATCTTCTCTGCCTATATCTTCTTTTAAAGCTTCTTTTATGACTTCTCTGCCTAAAACCACTTTATCTTCTCTAACCTTTCTTTCTCCTCTCGGAGATTTTTAAGTTTTTCTCTGGTTCTTTTTACAGTCTCTGATGAAGCTTTATTAAGAAAAGAGGGGTTTGAAAGTTTAAGCTCCTGCTTAGTAATTATTCTTGAGAGTTCCTTAACCCTTGCCTCTATTCTATCTCTATGAGCTTCCAAATTGGCAACAATGTTTTTCTCTATAAAAATTTCGTAATCAAGGGTTGGGGTAGAGACATATTTCTTATGAGGACTCAGTTCTCTAAGAATAAGCGCTCTTGATAAGAAATTAAGCCAAGCCAAATTCTCTTCCAGAAGTTTGCTAAAGAAATCATCTTTAGCCTTAACTACCACTTCTATTTTCTCGATAATACCTAAATCTTTCTTAAAAGCTCTTAAAGAAACTACTAAATCTTTAAGTTTCAAGAAATTCTTAGCTTTCGATTTATCAATTGAAATCTTCAGAATCTCTGGCCAAGAAGCTCTCATTATAGTCTCAGATTCCTCCAATCTAAGTCTCTGCCAAATATCTTCGGTTATAAAAGGCATGAGAGGATGAAGTAGTCTTAAGGACCTCTCTAAAATAAAAATAAGTAAGAAATCTTTGGATTTATTATTTTCTACTTTAGATATCTCTAAATACCAATCACAAAATTTATGCCAGAAAAACTCATATACAGATTTAGCAAATTCATTAATTCTTAAATTCTCCAAGGAAGAAGTAGCTTCTCCTACCAACTTATTATACTCATCTAAAATCCAATTATCAGCTAAGCTCAAACTCTGCAGGTCCAACTCTTCTATTTTAAGAGAGAACCTGTCTGTTTTAAATTCGGAAGAAGTAACTCTATTTAAGATATAACGAGAAGCATTCCATATCTTGTTAGCAAAATTTCTTCCTACTAAAAATTTCTCTTGAGAAAGGTAAACATCCTGACCAGAAGAAGCAAGAAGCATCAGAGAAAATCTTAAAGCATCTGCGCCAAACTTCTCTATAATCTCTATAGGATCGATAATATTTCCCAAAGATTTAGACATCTTTTTACCTTTTATATCCCTGACTGTCCCATGGATTAAAACTCTCCTGAAAGGTATCTCTCCCATAAACTCTAAACCAGCCATTATCATCCTAGCTACCCAAAAGAAAAGAATCTCAGAAGCAGTCACTAAAACATCTGTAGGGTAAAAATACTCTAAATCTTCTCTTTCTCTCTTTACTTTTGAGCTCTCACTCTCTTTAAAAGGCCAACCAAAAGTAGCAAAAGGCCAAAGCCAAGAAGAAAACCAAGTATCTAACACATCCTCGTCCTGATAAATCTCGGTTGACCCGCAGTTAGGACAACTTTGGGGAAAACTACAAGAAACAATAATACCTTTTTTATTTTTGGTCCACTCTCTAAAATCCCTAGATATAGAACTTTCCTCCTCAGTTAAACAATTCTTACAATAATAAACTGGTAAACGATGTCCCCACCAGATCTGGCGAGAGATACACCAATCCTCTATATTTTTCATCCAGTTAAGGTAAACCTTCTTCCAGCGAGAAGGAAAAAACTCAATCTTTGCTTCCTCTACTACCTTAATGGCCTCTCTGGCTAAGGGCTTCATCCTTACAAACCACTGCCAAGAAAGCCTAGGTTCAACCATAGTATCACACCGGTAACAATGACCTACACTTATCCTGTAAGGCTCTTTCCTCTCCAAGAGAGCCTCTTCCTCTAATCTTTCTAATATGGCTCTTCTGGCTTCAAACCTATCCATACCTTCAAACTCTAAACCTTCTCTATTTATAGTAGCATCCTCATTCATTATATTTATAAATTCTAAATTATATTTTTTAGCCAGAAAAAAATCGTTCTTATCATGGGCAGGAGTTACTTTAACTATACCTGTACCAAACTCGGGTTCGACCAATTCATCTTCAATAATCTTTAACTTCCTTCCTACGATAGGAAGAATAACCTGATAATCTTTTAAAAATTTGTATCTCTCATCCTTAGGATTTATAGCTACAGCCGTATCTCCCAACATAGTCTCAGGCCTTGTAGTAGCCACTGTTATATACTCCTGAATAATTGAAGATTTAGAATTGGAGCGCTTTTGGATAGGGTATTTTATATAGTAGAGCCAGCCCTCTATCTCCTTATAAGGAGCTTCCTCATCAGCCAAAGCGGTCTTACAGCGGGGACACCAATTAATTATGTAATTACCCCGATAAATTAAATCCTTCTCATAAAGCCTTATAAAAACCTCTCTTACAGCTTGAGAGTAATCCTTATCCATAGTAAATCTTAATCTTCTCCAATCGCAGCTTGCTCCTAACTTCTTAAGTTGATTTATAATGGTGGAGCCGTACTTCTCCTTCCACTCCCAAAGCCTTTCCAAAAATTTCTCTCTTCCTAAATCTTCTTTTCTCAGGCCCTCTTTAATCAAACTTTTCTCTACCACATTTTGAGTGGCAATCCCGGCATGGTCAGTTCCAGGCATCCAAAGAGCCTCATATCCTTGCATTCGCTTAAACCTTATAAGAACATCTTGAATAGTATTATTTAAAGCATGGCCCATATGAAGAATACCAGTAATATTAGGAGGGGGTATAACTATACAGAAAGACTTCTTCTCAGAGAGTCTCTGAGCATTAAAAAAACTTCTCTCTTCCCAGAACTTATACCACTTCTCTTCAGTTTCTTTGGGATTATACTTAATCTGCATAGAAATTACTTTACAATATAAGGCTTCTTATGTCAAGGATTGAGTCCCTAAGAAAGTTAAGGGGTTGTGAGAAAAGTAAAATTATGGTATATTATTATAAACTATGCTTAAAAGACATCAGGTTCTCCTTACAGACTGGCTTACTGACTACATTAAGAATCTTTCTAAAAAATATGATGTAAGCTTCTCAGAAGTAATAAGAGTGGTTCTCTGTCTATTCTTTGGAGAGATAATCTCTTCCTTTCATCCCAAATATAAATTTCCCTTCAAAAAGAAGGAAATTGTCTCCACCTTAAATAAGATAGTCAACAAAAAAATGTCTGAGGAAGAAATCCACAGAATAATCTCCCAAGTCTATTTCGAAGCTAGGAAAGCAATCGAATATAGACTGAATAACGACCGCAAAATTAAGAAGAAGTCTCGAAATTCTTAACAAAAACTATCCTCTCTAAAATAGGGGGATGACTGAAATAAAGAAAAACTTTCAAAGGATGAGGACTAATGTGTGAAAAGTTCTCTGTAGACAACTTCTTCAAGGCCAAAATATAATCTTTAGAAGAAGTTGTAATTACTGCAAATTTATCTGCCTGATACTCATATCTTCTAGAAATAAAATTGCCTAATACTGAAAAAATAAATCCCACCGGAATATAGAAAATACTGAATAAGGCTAAACTCATATAGATAGAAAAATTTTTAATCTCAAAAGAAGAAAATAAGACAGGGTTATTTAAGAAAAAAGTAAAAAGATAAAAAGCCCAGCCAGTAGTAATTACTGAAAAAATAAACCCCTTCAAGATATGTCTCTTTTTTAAATGACCAGCCTCGTGAGCCAAAACTGATACAATTTCCGAAGGTGTCAACTTTTGAATGAGATTATCAAAAAGGGCTATCCTCTTATATCTACCTAATCCGGTAAAAAAAGCATTAGCTTTAGAGGTTCGGCGGGAAGCGTCTATCTTAAAAATCCCTTTCAATTTAAGACCTACTTTCTGAGCATAATCTTTAATAGCAGTTTTAAGCTCTCTTTCCTCTATAGGGGTAAATTTATTAAAAAGAGGAAAGATAATTATTGGAGCTATAAATCTTAAGAAAAGCTGAAATAGAGAGACTCCTAACCAACAATAAGCCCAGGCTCTCTCCCCCTTAATCTCAAAAACCCAGAGAATTAAACCTAAAATCAGCCCTCCAATTATCACCTCCAGAACCCAGGTCTTAATTATATCTAAGACAAAAGTTTTAGGGGTGGTTTTATTAAAACCGTATTTTTTCTCAATAACAAAAGTCTTATAGAGAGAAAAGGGTAAAAAGATAATCTGTAAAGAAAAGAATAAAACCCCTATAAAAATAAGTCCCGAAACTAAAGTTGAAAATCCAAAGCTTCTTACCCAGTTATCTAAAAAATTAAATCCTCCTAAAAGAATAAAACCAATACAAATAAGAGTAAATACAAAACCTTTACCCAGAGAAAAAATAATATTCTCTTTAAGATAGAGTTGATACTTTCTATATCTTTCTTCATCAAAAAAATCCTTAAATTCAGAAGGAAGATTTAATTTTATATTTCTCAAATCCAAAATCTCCACAATCAACTCTAATATAAATTTACTAATAAGAATAATTATAGCTACTGCTAACATAATCCTAAATAATTTCTAAAGCTTTTTTTTCAATCCAACCAATTTTTCTGCGATGGTCTCTAATCTTATAATAATTTCCTTCCTGAGAAATTATCCTTAATTTTTGACCCTCATAAACTCTAAAATAAAAAGTAGCTTCCTCTAAAGGCGCAAATCTTACTTGGGCTTCTTTTACTATTACCACAGCTTCTTTGCCCAATTTAGAAACTTTTAAAATTAATCCTGAAAAAGAAAAAGAGAATAAAAAAACCAGAAAAAATACAATAACCTTTCTATGTTTTCTAAAAAAAGCTAAATAAAAACTTAAAATTAAAACTCCCAATAAGGATAGATAAATAAAAGAAAGTAAAATAGTTAGATACTCAATTGTAAAAGGAGAAACTACCTTGTTTAAAAGTCTGATAAACCAAAAACTTTCTAAGTCTTTTACGGGAACTTTGGTTAAAGATAAAGCATACTTATAATTAGCCTGCAAATCACTATCTAAAGGGATAAGTCTTAAAGCTCTCTCGTAATTTAATATGGCTTTACCTAATTCTCCTTTTTTAAAATAGGCGTTCCCTAAATTATAAAAAAGATATCCACTTTCATATCCTTTTTTTAA
>CAZSAI010000031.1:0-11204 GCA_964604895.1 uncultured Planctomycetia bacterium | reverse complement strand
TAACCTGTTTTACCAGATAGATGGGCCTCAAAGGGTTTCATTTTAAGTTAATAGGATCCTAATAAGGTTTAATATATTCCTCTACCTTTAACTCTCCCTTCTTAATTTTCTCCACTATCTTCTTAATCCTTAGAAGCCTCTCTGAAGAAGTAGGATGATTAGCTAGGAAATTAGAAGAAAGACTCTGAGGAAGCTCAATAGCTAACCTCTCCCAGATACTTGTGCCTTTCTCGATATCAAACCCAGCTTTATAAGCTAGGAGGGTTCCTAAAAAATCAGCTTCTCTTTCAAAATCTCGAGAAAATCTTGCTGAAAAAGCTCTACCTAAAAGCCTTCCTAGGTCTTGGCTGCCGTATACCTCTATATTTTTGCCTACAGCCAAAGCTAAAGCAAAAGAAAGAAGATTTAACCCTTGCGATTTTAAAATATGATTTTTTATAAGATGGGCTAACTCATGCCCCAAGACAATCGCTAACTCTTCATCGTTCTTTATAAAGTTCAACAGACCATAAGTAACCGCCACTCCTCCCGGAAAAGCAGAAGCATTTATATCCGGATATTCCACTACCAAAAAATTCACATAATAAGGCAAAACTTGTGGATAAAGAGTAACTTCTTTGTACTCAAATCCTCTCTCGATAAAAAGAGTACAAGGCTTCTGGAAAGACAAATTTCTCACTAAAGAATAAAAATTATAGGGAGAAGCTTCTCGATTATTAATCTTTAGAATAATATCTCCCACTTTTAAATCAGCTCTCTCAGCCGGAGAATCCTTTATTATCCCATAAATAATCAGTCTATCCTCATCGCAGACTTTTCCAAATATCTTAGCAATATATTTATCTAAAGCTGTAGCTAAAATCCCCAAAAAACTATAGTTTCTTTCCTTAAGGGGTAAGTATTTAAGGATTCGGTAGCCAATGTTATTTACATATATAGTTCTTTCTATCTTTACCTTTAAAGCCTTAAGTCTCAACTCCTCTTCTGTCTTATTAAGTTCCTCTCTTTCTATATAAGGCCCAATAGTAGCACAGCCATAAAAAACCAAAATTCCTCCTATAAAAATTATCTTCTTATAAACCTTCCAGGACATCTCTACTTACCCCAATATCTTTAACTATTACTTCTCCAGTATATTGGTCTGCATTCTCCAAGAAAAAACTAATTTTAGGAGCAAGAAAAGTCACAGTAAAAGAAGCCTTAATAGCAACCTCATCTACATCCACACTATCTGCAGGAAGACCTGAGGGGATATCAATGGCTAAAATGCTTCTTGAGGTTTCATTAATCAATCTTATTAGTTCTTTATAGAAAGCTCCCAAAGGAGGCCTAAAACCTATCCCAAATATCCCATCTACTATTAAATCAAAACTAGATAGTCTCTCTCTTAAAGATAAGACTTCTTCTATAGTATTTAGAGCCTTTATCTTCTTAGTTGAGAGAATTTTCTTTAAGATATTAACTTGGAATTCCACCTCTTTATTATAAGGCTTATTATTTAACGCTAAAAATGCCTCTATATCTATATTTCGATTTATAAGATGCCTACCCAAAGCCAAACTATCTGCGGAATTATTTCCTCTTCCAGAGAATATAGCCACTCTCTTAGGAGAAATTCCCTCCTCATCTAAAGCTTCTAAAGAAGCTCGGGAAGCATTCTCTATAAGAAGGTTCTCAGATAATCCCAAAATTTCTTTGGCTTTCTTATCTAAATGCCTCAACTCTTCTTGTGAAAGAGCGTCTTTAGCTAAGATAATCTTATTAAATACTCCCTTAAAATTTCTCTTATCTAACCTAAAAACTAAAACATCACCTCTTTTTTTGATATAATCAAAATCTTTGCCTTTCTCTGAAATAACTCCTATAATCCTTTTGCCAGAGTCTAATAGTTCATCTATAAATTCCCTAAATGCAGAAGAGGCCCACTCCATCTTACCTATCTCATCAATCACTACTGTCTGAGTATTTTCTAACTGCTGTTTAACTTTCTTAAGTATCTTCTCTAAGACACTTAAGTCCAAACCATAACCAGAGACCTTAAGAGAAGATTTAAAGTTTCTATGAGCAAGAATTCCCTCTCCTCCGTCTAAACTCTTAATTTTAAAACCAATTCTTTCGCCTCTCTCTCTAAGCTCCTCAGTAAAAAAACCACAGGGATTTTTAAGATAAGGAATAATTTTTTTTATAAGGGTGGTTTTTCCTGAACCAGGAAGACCGGTAATAAAGATGTGCATTAGTGGTCTAACCTTTTCTTCTTAAAAAGGTCTAAGAATCTATCTTCGTACTCCTTATAAACCCCCCATTCATCTAAGAATTTCTTAAGTTCTGAAGCATAAGATAAATCTTTTGAAGCCTTGTCAAATAACTCTTCTATCTTCTCTCTTGCTGATTGGGGAAGCTTCGTAAACCTCTCCAATTCCCTTCTGATTCTCTGAACATCCTCTTCACTTAAAGGAGAGCCTTCCTGGGAAGGAAAGTTTCCTTTTAAGTAACCTACCAATTTGTTTATCTCTCCTTCTAAGAACTTAGCTCTTTCCTCTAACTCTTCAAAATCTAACTCTAACCCCAAATATTTATCTAGAACCTCTAACACCGCCAAGCTAGCTTTAGGGTTTTCTATAGAAATAGTATAGAAAGGTATCTCTCCCAAGAAGCAAGCTCCTTTTAAACCCTTCTCTTTAGCTAAGCCTAGGAATAAACCATTTAGACCACTAATTTGACCCTCCTCTAAAACCTTAAGATTATAAGAAGAGAATTCCTCCAACACCTCTTTATGAGTAGCTGATATCCACACTGAGGAAGCCTGAGTATGCTCTATTGCCTGAGGAAAAGCAGCAAAGCTAAAAACTCTCAGCACCTTATAAGAATAGATGAACTCCACAATAACCTTCCCAAATTCATAAGCCTTCTCTAGAGTTGGTTGGGCTTCAGCCAAAAAGAGAATAATATCTCTTTTTTTGGAAGGACTTTTATAAAAATAGAAATTTCCCTCTGCTATTTTAGGAAGATTTATCAAACCTTTTTGGACTAAAACTCCTTGGGGAGAAAAAAAACCAGTATTTTCAATCTTAGCAAAGAGCCTAAAATTTAAAGATTTTTTTAAAAACAAGCCGGCCCTAAAAGCTACCTCTCCCATCCCTGGCCAACAAGCAATAGCTACCGGATTCTTTACACTTATTCTTTTAAGTATTTTTACCATGACCTATTTAAAATAGCACAAAAAAACAAAATTACAAGAACCAAATCTCTTACATTATTATTTGAAACGATATTGTACATTTGTAAATAAAAAATTATAAATATACTATATCTGCAGGGCTATATAAAGAAAGAAATAAAAGCAAATAATCCTGAATATGCCGAGTAATAAGAAAATTATTTTGGATATGCTTTCTCCCATTAATTGCTAATCGATGAGCATACTCGGGTTCATGAACAAGTTGTTTTATCCAGTAAGCAGTACCTTCTATTGTATAAGTAAGAATTCCTGAATACTTGTGGGCAATCTGAAGAGGTATACCTCCCACAGAAGAAGCAATCACAGGCTTCTCTTTCCATAGAGCTTCAGCTACAGTCAAACCAAAACCTTCCCGCAAAGACTTCTGTAAGATTATAGTAGAAGCTCTCTGAAGAGCATTTATTTCCAAATTACTGCCAGCAGGCAGATGTAAAACAAAAATATCCTTATCTGAAGAAGCCTCGCTCTTAACCTCCTCTAGAACCTTAGCTCCTTCTGGATCATCAAGGGCTCCTCCTCCAGCTAAAACTAGCTGACAATCAAGATACCTCTTCACTAACCGATAAGCTTTAATTACTCCTAAAGGGTCTTTAAGATAATCAAACCGAGAGATTTGAGTAATAATTGGACGAGTTCTATCAATCCCAAATCTTCTTAAAACCTCTTCAATATACTTATCCTCCAAAGGCTTATTCTTATCACTTAAAGGGTCTATAGAGGGAGGAATTAAAATCTGAGGAATCCTAAGAACTCTAGCAAAACCAGGAGCAGAAAAAACACTTACATCGTATTTCTCAATAATCTTTTTGAGAAATTTCCAAATGTCTCTTTTGGGAGAAGAAAAGTCAATATGACATCTCCATATCCATTTGTTCTTAAGCTTTTTCTTTCTCTCTACTAGATAAATAGGTTGAGGATCATGAACAAAGACTATATCGCTCCTCCGCAAGATATTATTAGCATTCTCTAAGTTTATCTGATGAAAATAATCTAACTCCTCCTTACTAATCTTTAAATCTACCCCATGAAGAGCATTGTGTATCTTCTTGGTTATTTCAAAAAAGCGATTATCTGCTTTAATCACATCCCAAAAAACATTCAATCCTAATTCCCTCATTAAAGGAACCATCCTGGAAAGAATCTCTGCTACCCCACCTCCAAAGGGGGTAGAATTTATGTTTTGAATAGTTATCTTCTTAAGTTTCTTGGCTATCAAATATAGCTCCTCTATAACTTCCTCTCCTACTATTTCTTTATATTTATCTAACATCTCTAATTTCTTCCTCTACTAATCTTATAAGTTTTTTGCGTAAACCTTCCAAAGTGTAAGTATAAGGGTCAAGTTGAGAAACCTTCTCAGCTAATCTTATATAACCCTGATCTCTCAACCAACAAGAAAAGTCATTATCAGGTTTTTTAAGTCTTAGCCTTGCTTCAAACATGTGAAAATAGAAAGAGTGTACTGTCACTCTTTTGAGAGCTTCCCCAAACTCTTCTAAATTATGGGCAACAAAAGGGGTAGGTAAGACAAAAATCTTCGAAGACAAAAAACGAAACTCTTCTGAAGGGATACAGTTTCTTAAGAAAAGACTATCTTTTAAATAATCCTCAAGAATCTGAATAAACTTAGCTCTTAATTCTTCAATATCGGAAAATTGAATTATATCTATGCTAGCAATCTTTTCAGCTAATTTTTTAAGCCCTAAACTTGTATTTATCCAATAGGAAAAATCATTGGGATGTTCGGGTGAGAAAAATCTGTGCTGTTCTAAATACTTATGGGTATGATGATAGATACTTGAAGAAGGAACCTTCTTTATTCCTTCAAGAAGTTCTTTAACATTCCGAGCAACTCTTCCTAAAAGCTCAACTTGGGTTATCCTGGTATTAAAATAAAAGGGTTCTTTCATCTTCTCTCCAATAGAGCCAAAACTTCAATATGAAGAGTATGAGGAAAAAAATCAAAAGGTTGAATTAACTTTATCCTGTAAGAATCTAAAAAATTTTGTAAGTCTACAATAAAACTCTTAGGATTACAAGAGGAATAAATTATTCTTTTAGGAGCTATAATCTTTATCCTCTTAATTATTTTTTTAGAAAGGCCAGCTCGAGGAGGGTTTATAGATACTAAATCAATTTTTCCCTTCCAAAGGCTTAAGTTTAAAAAGAGAGCTCTTCTTACATCAGAACTTAAAAAGCTTACATTTTTTATGTTATTTAAGGAAGCGTTTATGAAAGAGGCTTTTACTGCTTCTTGGTCCTGCTCTATAGCCCATACAAAGTAGGAGTGCTTTCCCAGCAAAAGAGTTAAAGTTCCTATCCCTGAAAATAGGTCTAAAACTTTCTCCTCTGTTTTCCTATCTAGGAGATTCTTAATAAATTCAAAAAAATCCTCCAATATGAAAGGGTTAACTTGAAAAAAAGAAAATATGGGGATTCTAAAAATGAGTTCTCCAATTCTTTCCTCAAGATAATCTTTCCCATAAAGAATCTCCCAGCGTTGAGGGACTACTGCATCGGATAAACTCTGGCTAATAGTCCAGATTAGAGAAGTAATTTCTTTCTCTTTTAACCTCAAAGAAAGGAGCATCTCCCTAAAACTTTCTCTATCCAAAGAACCTTGGGAACTTGTAACTATATTAACCATAAAGTCCTTCTGAGTTTTTGATTCTCTCAGAATCAAGTATCTTAAAAAGCCTCGATGAGTAAAAGTACTGTAAGAAGAGGTGCTTTTTTCTCTAAAAAACTGTTTTACTTCTCTCAAGACTATAGAGGCATTTTCGGAAAAGAGAAGACATTCTTCAATGTCAATAATTTTTCTCTTATTTAACCTTGAATGTAGACCACAAACTAAATCCTCTCCCTGACCTCCAAAAGAAAACTCCATCTTATTGCGATAAAAATAAACTTTAGGAGAAGGGATAATTGGAAGGAACTGAAAAGGTTCCTTTAACGAAGAAAAATAACCCTCTAAAAATTTCTGTTTCTTCTTAAGCTGGTCTCTATAACTTAAATCCTGAAGCTTACAACCTCCGCAGATATCAAAATGCTTACAAGGTAGCTGAATAGAAGGTCTCATGGGTTAAGATATCCTAACTCTTTAAGAATTCGAGGCCTATCTTGCCAATCTTTCTCTACTTTAACCCACAACTCTAAAAATACTTTCTTTGAAAAAATAATCTCTAAATCTTTTCGTGCTTGAGTCCCTATCTCCTTTATCATTCTGGCTTTCTCTCCAATAATTATTTTCTTTTGAGAGACTCTACTAACTAAGATACTTCCTAAAATTTTTACTAAATCTTCTTTCTCATCAATCTCCTCTATAACTACAGCTGTACTGTGAGGGAGCTCTTCTTTTAAGAGAAGACAAACTTTCTCCCTTATAACATCAGCTACTCTATAAGGCAAAGGGAAATCCGTTAAAGTCTCGTTATCATAATAGGGTTCTCCTCTAGGTAAAAGCTCTACTATTAAATCTATCAGTTTATTAAGATTATCCCCCCTCAAAGCAGAAATAGGAAGAAAATACTTAAGGGGAAAAAGCCTCTGGTTAGTTTTCCTCTTCCATATCTCTATATACTCATTAAGATATTCTCGGGATAAATCTATCTTATTTAAAGCCATAATTAAAGGAATCTTTTGCAAGGCTAAATTATTCATCACTATCTCTTCTTCTCTAAAAGGAGGCCGGCTTACATCTACAACATAAAGAACTAACTCAACTCCTTCCAAAGATTGAAAAGCCAACTCATTAAGACTTGAGAAAAGCTTTCCTCTAAAAAGATGGATCCCGGGAGTGTCTACAAAAATAATCTGGGCATCCTCTAAATTTAGAATGCCTCTTATTAAATAACGAGTAGTCTGGGGAACTTTTGAAATAATACTTACCTTCTGCTTAAGGAGAGCGTTTAAAAGAGTAGATTTACCTACATTCGGCCTTCCTGCTATAGTAACAAAACCTGACTTAAACTTCCCCATTCCCTATACAATAGTACCCATTTAAGTAGAGTTATATTTCTATTAAGCTTCTCTCTTTATTATCTTCTTATTTTAGTCTTTAAATCTTGTCTTGAATTTATCTTAGAGAATTATCGATTTTGATTAAAAAATCTTTTAAAATTCTTACTCCTTTATAAAGATTAGGAATAGCTATATATTCATTACTAGCGTGAGCCTGACCCTGTGAAGAAAAACCAAAGACTACTCCTTCTATGCCCTTATCTAATAGAAAATTTAAAACTGTAGCTCCCCTAGAAACACTGAAAGAAGGCTTTATGCCTTCCTTTCTAATAGAGGCCTTTAGAGCCTTAAGCCAAAAATTATTTTTAGAAGATTTAACTGGGCCCTGATAAGCTAAAACTTCCAAGTAATAGTTCTTACTAATTCTTTTTATTATCTTTCTGAGATCCTCAAGAAGCTCCTTTTTAGACTTATCCTCCATAAATCTTATATCTAGCTCCATAAAACAGGTATCAGCAACTATGTTTACTTTCTGACCTCCTTGAATTTTACCTATACTTAGGGTAAATTGAGCCTTCCTATCTTTTCTATTCATTCTTTTTACCCAATTATCAATTTCCCAATAAACTCTATTAGCCAAAACTATTGCATTCTTGCCTCTCTCTGGATAAGCACCATGAGCTTTCCTACCCAATACTTTTATCCTTAAATGGAGCAATCCTTTTTGAGCATAAATAATTTTAAACTCTGAACCGTCTAAAATTAGACCAAAATCTACTTTAGGTATCTTATCTAACATTGGTTTAAATCCTAATTTACTTCCACTTTCTTCATCAGCACTAGCTAAAAATACAATATCTAAATTCTGAAAACTAACCTTCTTCTCCTTAAATTGAGCCAAGACTTCTAAACAGACAGCTAAATTCCCTTTACAATCAGAAGCTCCTCTCCCATAAACTTTATTATTTATTATCTTTCCTGAAAAAGGGTCAATTTTCCAATTCTCCCCAGCGGGAACAGTATCTAAATGAGGACTTATAAGAATTCTCTTAAGGGAATTTCTTGACTTTAAAATAGATAGAAGATTACTCCTTCTTGGAGAAAACTCTACAATTTTAGGTTGGTATCCAAACTTCTTCAGGAATTTATAACAAAACTTAGCAATCTCTCTTTCTCTGCCTGGAGGGTTTTCGGAATTTATTCTTATAAGAGATTGGAGAAACTTAACTACTCTTCTCATTCTAAAGGAGAAAGTTTTCTAGGAGCTAATTTGGGATTAAGAGGATTATAGCCATAGTAGGCAAATATATAATAAGAAGTGCTAGCTAAAGAACAAACTCTTTCTCCCTGAGGGGTACGCCAGCCATGTCCGGTATCTACATTCTCACAAGAAGCGTAAGGAAGACACCCTTTGCCTTGACCGGTAGGAGAAGGGGAACTAATAATCATCTTCTCTAATTCTCCTAAATAATGCTGAGCTAAATCCTGATAATAGTCTGATTTTTTAAAGTTTTGCTCTTTTTGATAATAGTTAGCCATAACCTGAAATGCTAAAATCATCTGCGCCGTCCATTCGCAAGAAATAACTCCTCCCCGAGGAAGGTGCCTAATCCGGGCAAAATCAAAACCTTCTATCAGAACTTTCTTACCATTTATCTCAAAGTAAGTCTTGACTCGACAATTCTCTATGGCAAATCTTATAATCTCATCAGGGTCCATCTCTAAATTAAGAAGCTCTGCAGGTCCTAAAGAAGCTATGGACCAGGCATAAGTATCAGTAGCAATAGTAGAATCACCTTTACCTCTATTTATAGGGATATCTTTCTTAGTATAGGAATACTTCTTAAGCCAAGCCTTAACTTTCTCTTGGGCTTGTAGATATTTTTTCTTTTTAGTAAGTTCATAAAGTCCCTCAAAAAAAGCGTAAGCATCTAAGTTGTGCTCGGTGGCATACCAAGAAACCGTAGGTCCACCAACAATACCTCCCTCCTTATCTTGCATAGTTAAGATAAATTTAGCTATTCTCTCAGCCAGAGCTAAATAACTCTCATCAGAAGTAGCCTCAGTATATCTTAGTATACTTAAGCCCAACCAGATATTGGGGCCAGAATGCACAATATATTCACAAGGAGAACCGTCATCAGTATAGTAAGCATTCAGAAATCCTCCCCTGTAGGTCTTTGCTTTAAAATTATAAAAATCTAAAATCTTCTTTGCTCGTTGAAAATCAGAAAATAATAAAAATACATTTATGCATAAAGCCTGATCATAGCTAAATGCCCAATCAGAAAGTTCAAAATCTCCTTCAAAACTGGCGATTAAACCAGTCTTTAAATTCTGGTGATTTCTTATCCATTTATACATATCTTCAACAGCAGCCTTCTCCAAAATTGACTTCTTTTCCTTAGTTCGAAGAAATTCTCTTCGAGAAGAAATAGCTAAACTTTCTAACTGTTTTAATCTCTCCTCTAGAATTCTATTTTCCTGAACAAGTAAAGAAAGTTTTTCCTTTAGCTGAGCTATTTTTTCTTCAGCTTCCTTCTCTTGCCTCAACTTCTCCTGCGAAAGTAAAGTTCTCTTTATTAACTCCAATCTCTCTTTTCTCAACCGATTATACTCTCCTTCCCAATACTCTAACTCTTTCTTGGTAGTTGTAAGATTTTTGTTTAAGGTTTTTAGCCTCTCCTGAAACATTCTCATTATAGCTTGATTTTGATTTAGTATTTCTTTCTTAAGACTTAACTCTAAAGAGGCTTGAGCTAATTCTCTTGCTACTTTCTGATTGTACTTGATAATTTTTTGATTTTGGTAGTAAAGATACAAAAAACTAAAAGATAAAACAAGAATAATACCTAAAGAAACCTTAGGGACTAAATTCCGCCAATAAGCAAAAATTATTAAGTTCCTTTTCTTCTTCTGGGCTAAACCCACAAACTCTAAACCCAGTGAGAATCTTCCCTCTTTAAAACCACCAGAGGTATGCCAAATTAGCTTTGCCTGAGTAGAGATAGTCTTCCAGGAAAAAGGAATTTGAATTTTTAATTGAAAAAGGGTCTCTTTATCTTGAAGAGTCCTCCAAAGTGGAGAAGGAATCAAATTAGAAAAAATACAAATCCCTCCCCTACTTACATTAGTGCTAAAACCTCCAAACCATTGAGAAAGAGGCTCCTGAGTGGAGGATACTATTCTAAACTCTACAGGAAGAATAGTATTTAGTCTTATATATCTTCTCTGCTCTCTTAACTTCTTTTTAGAAGACATCTTCTTTAACTTTACTTAAATTTACTCCTTTAAGTAGTCTTTTATTTATCTTATCCATAAACTCCCAAAATCTCCTGTCTTTTCTTAAGTTTTCTAAGTCCTTATCCTTCTTAAGATAAGAGAAATCATTATACCCTAAAACTATTGCTTTCTTTAAAGCCCTTAAAGCCTGGGGGATATTACCCAAAAGAGAATAACTACAGGCTAAATTATAATAAACAATGGGATCTTTAGGTTTAACTTTGGAAAGATGCAAATCTACTTTTAGACCCTCTTCAAAAAAGCCTTTTTTAGTATAGGCATCCCCTAAACACATCCAAGCCTGGATAAAGCCAGGATTATCCTTTACTAATTCTTCATAAAATCTTATTTCAAAATCTTTTTTCTTATTAAGTCTCTTGACCTTTTTTTTCATCTTTCTTCTTAAGGATTATCTGCTGCTTAAAATTGTGAAGAATCTTCTCTATAAGTTCCTTAAACTTAATATACTCCTCTTGAGAGACTATTTCTTTATTAATAACAAAAATTTCTCTAAATATCAATCCTCCGTTTTTCTCTTGGTAGGAAAGACTAAAACTTAATAAATCTGAGTTTATCTCTAAATCTTTGGGCAGGTATTCGACCTCTAAATTAGAAGGCAAGTTGAGGTGAACCTCTACTTCTGCTCTGTAAGGACTACCTAAGTATAGAGGATAATCTCTTTTTTCTTTATTCACCCAAGAAGGCTCAAGAAATTCCTCTCCTA
>CAZSAI010000030.1:0-11207 GCA_964604895.1 uncultured Planctomycetia bacterium | reverse complement strand
CTCTCTTTCTTAAATAACAAATGTTACAATATCACTTTAAACAATAATGTAAAATATCACGGAGGGGTTGCCTAAATAAATAAAAATGATATAATAGTTTTTCTATGGGAAATTTATATTTAAGGCTAAGCCTAATTCTAATCCTATTCTTTGGACTTATCTATGCTATAATCGTAGTCTTCTCTTCCCTTCTAGGGGTAACTAGCCTTAGCTTCTATATAATCTTAGCTCTATTTATAATGGGCCTGCAGTATCTAATAGGACCCAAAATAGTAGAATGGACAATGAAAGTAAGCTATATAAAGAGAAAAGACGCTCCTCAACTCTTTGAGATAGTAGAGAATCTTTCTAAAAAAGCTAAAATTCCTACTCCTAAAATAGGAATATCTCGATGGAATATTCCTAATGCCTTTGCTTTTGGAAGAAGCCTAAAAGATGGCCGAATCTGTGTAACTGAAGGGATTTTAAATATTCTCACTAAGGAGGAGCTCTCAGCAGTAATAGGACACGAATTATCTCACTTAAAAAACAGAGACGTTCTCTTTATTACTTTCCTTTCAGTAATCCCTTTAATTCTTTATAGAATAGCCCTCCATCTTCTCTTCTTTGGAGGCTACTCCCGCCGTAGAGAATCCCAAGGTTATACTGCCCTTATAGGAATAGGAGCTTTACTTTTCTACTTCATTAGCAACCTCTTAGTCCTTTATGCTTCCAGAATAAGAGAATACTTTGCTGATAAAGGCTCCATTGAATTAGGAAATCAACCTTCTCTTCTTGCTTCTGCTTTATATAAATTAGTTTATGGCTCAGCAAGAATCCCTCGAGAAAATCTAAGGGAATTGGAAGGAACTAAAGCTTTCTTTCTGAACGATATATCTAAATCAAGAAAGGAAATTACAGAGCTAGCCGAACTAGACTTAGATAAGAGTGGAACTATTGACCCTTACGAATTAAGAGAACTCAAAAGAAAAGAAATAAGATTGAGCTTTGCGGATAAGCTAATGGAGGCTTTAAGCACCCATCCTAATATGCTTAAAAGAATAAAACAACTCTCCCTCTACCAAAAGGGCTAAATTTAGGTTTACAATATTTAAAATTTAATGTATAATAACTATTCAGGAGGAAATTGTGAGGTTAAGTAAGAAAAAAAAGAAAGAATTAATTGAAAAATTCAGAGGTCATCCTCAAGATACAGGCTCAGCTCAGGTTCAAATTGCTATTTTAACTGAAAGAATTAATAACCTTTCTGAACATTTTAAGACTCATAAAAAAGATATCCATTCCCGCCGAGGCCTCCTAAGTCTTGTAGGAAGACGCAGAAGACTCCTCAACTACCTCAAGAAGAATGACCCTAAAAAATATGAAGAAGTTATAAAAGAACTCCACCTGCGCAAATGACACTCTTTCATACTAAAGCAAACCTCTTATCAGGAGAAGTCATCTTTGAAACCGGAAGGCTTGCTACTCAAGCCAATGGAGCAGTATTAGTCCAATTAAAAGGTACTGTGGTCCTAACCACCGCCTGTATGAGCAAAGAACCTCAACAGGAAATAGATTTCTTCCCTCTAACAGTAGATTACCAAGAAAAAACCTATGCTGCTGGCAAAATCCCTGGAGGATTTTTTAAAAGAGAAGGTAAACCCAAAGATATAGAAATCCTATCTGCCCGAGTAGTAGATAGGTCAATCCGCCCTCTCTTCCCCAAAGGACTGAGAAATAGTGTTCAGGTAGTCTGTATAGTCCTCTCTTCTGATGCAGAAAATGACCCTGATATCCTGGCTATAAATGGGGCTTCAGCTGCCTTAACTATTTCAGATATACCTTTTCAAGGACCAATAGGAGCAGTGAGAATAGGGAAGGACTCTGAAGGTTTTATAATAAATCCTACTTATAACCAAAGAGAGAAATCTCTCTTAGACATAATAGTCACTGCTAACAAAGAAAAAATTCTAATGATTGAAGCAAAAGCTACTCAGGAGAAGGAAGAAGTAATTTTAGAGGCTTTAAAATTTGCCCACGCCTACATTCAAAAGTTAATTACAGCTCAAGAAGAGCTTAAAGAAAAAATAGGTAAAGAAAAACTCTCTCCTCAGCTCTTTAAACTTGATTCCGAATTCTTAAATAAATTAAAAGAAAAAAGTGTCTCTTTTTTAGAAAATCTTTACAAAAAAGAAAGTAAAGAAGAAAGAGAAAGCCTAAGAAGAACCTTCTTAGAAGAATTAAAAAATGCAGAAGAATTTCAGGAAATAGAAGAAGAAACCCTTAAAAATGGCCTTACTGAAATAGAGAAAGAATTTGTAAGGAGAAAAATCCTTACTGAAAAAATAAGACCAGATAAAAGAGGGCCTCACCAGCTAAGGCCTATCTGGTGCCAAGTAAAGGTTCTTCCTCGAACCCATGGCTCTGCAATATTTACTCGAGGTCAAACCCAATCCTTAGCAGTTACTACCTTAGGTACGACTTCCGATGAACAATTGGTTGAAGCCTTAGAAGGTCAAACCTTCAAACACTTTATGCTTCATTACAGCTTTCCTCCTTTCTCAGTAGGAGAAGTCTCTCCCCTCCGGGCTCCTTCCCGAAGAGAAATAGGCCACGGTGCCTTAGCAGAAAAAGCAATTGAGCCAGTTATCCCTAAAAAGGAAAAATTTCCTTACACTATAAGGGTAGTCTCAGAAATATTAGAATCAAATGGCTCCTCCTCAATGGCTTCAGTCTGTGCAGCTACTCTCTCTCTAATGGATGCCGGAGTCCCTATTGAGGAACCAGTTGCAGGGATAGCCTTAGGCCTAATAAAAGAAGAGAATACCCACCTTATATTAGTAGATATTGCAGGAATAGAAGACCACTCCGGAGACATGGATTTCAAAATTGCTGGAACAAAAAAAGGAATAACCGCTATCCAGTTGGACCTAAAGATTTCGGGAATCGATTATAAGATTATTGAAGAATCTCTCTCTTTAGCTAAAAAAGTACGCCTTCAAATTTTGGAGAAAATGCTCCAAGTCTTAGATAAACCTCGAAAGAATATTTCAGAATTTGCGCCTAAAATAAAGTATTTAAAAATTAACCCGGAAAAAATCGGAGAATTGATTGGACCCGGAGGAAGAACTATAAGAAAAATCATTAACCAGACTGGGGTTGCTATAGACATAAATGACGAAAATGGAGAGGTAACCATATCTGCAGAAAATGAGGAGGCTTTGAACAAAGGAATAAAAATGGTTGAAGAAATAACAAAAGAACTGGAAGTAGGAAAGATATACCCAGCCAAAGTAACCAGAATAACTAACTTTGGAGCTTTTTGTGAAATTGCTCCTGGGAAAATTGGACTTCTACATATATCAGAAATCTCTTCTAATTTTGTAAAAAATGTATCTGATTATCTCAAAGAGGGAGATATAATTCAAGTAAAGATAACCCAAATGGACCAACAGGGAAGAATCACGCTGAGTAAGAAACAAGCAGATGAAGAAAATAAGTAAATGGATAACCTGCCTTATTCTTTTATCCGGAAGCATCCTCTTAACCTTAGCGCTCATCTCTTTTAGAGAAGAAGACTTCTCTTTTTATACTTCTTCTCCTGCCTATCCCTCTAAAAATCTGATAGGAATATTTGGTCTTTACACTGCGGGAATTCTTAAGTTTCTCCTAGGTAAATATAGCCCTTATCTAATAGTGTTAGCTCTACTTCTTAGCGGATTAAGAATCTTGGGGCTTCTTAAGACCAAAAGGCCCATTGAGAGCTCTCTTACTTTAGTCTTAGCCTCAATTATAACCATTGTGAGTCTTTCCTTACTTTCCTCATTAGCCTTCTTACAGAAAGAAAACTCTCTAAGTTTCCAGGAAGGAGGTCTAATAGGTTATACTCTCTCTGTATTCTTAGCTAAATACTTAGGATTTGCAGGCGCTTTTATATCTGGGATAGTCCTATTTATAAGCGGAATATTTATCCTAGAAGGAGAAACTCTCTTAAAGGCTATTAAAAATGGATTTGCGTATCTTAAAAAGTTATATTCTAACTACCAAGAAAGGAAAGCTTCTTTAGAGATTATAAGAAAAGAGTTTAATAAACAAAAAATGAGATTTAAAATTAAACCTTCTAAACCCCCGGCAGAACCGAAAAAACCATCCTCTCCTAAACCTTCTGTGGATATTAAGCCTTCGGCTCTCTCTAAGGAAAAAGTCTCTCCTCTCCAGACAAAAGCTCAAGATGGGTACCAACTTCCTCATCCTTCTCTACTTAAAGAACCTCCTTCTATAGACGAAAGAAAGATAAAAGAAGATATAGAGCTAAACGCTAAAAACTTAAGAGAAACGCTTTCTGATTTTGGAATTGAAGCTAGGGTAGTAAATGTAGAAAAAGGCCCAGTAGTAACTCTCTATGAATTAGAGTTGGCTCCTGGGATAAAAATCACTAGAATCTCCTCTCTAGCTGATGATATAGCTTTAGCTCTAAAGTCCAGTCAAGTAAGAGTAGTAGCTCCTCTTCCTGGTAAAGGCACAGTGGGGGTGGAGGTGCCTAACAGCTTTATGCATATTGTCTATTTAAGAGAAGTAATAGAGTCTGGAGAGTTTCTAAATAGTAAATCTAAGCTCACTTTAGGAATTGGAAAGGATGTAGCAGGACTACCTCTAGTTGCTGACTTGAAAGAGATGCCTCATCTTTTAATTGCTGGAACTACTGGTTCAGGAAAAACTGTATGTGTAAATTCTCTAATATCTTCGATTCTCTTTAGAGCTTACCCCTGGGAAGTAAAATTTCTCCTTATTGACCCTAAAATGGTTGAACTTGCTCACTTCTCAAATATCCCCCATCTTCTCTCCCCTATTATCTCTGACCCTAAAAAAGCAAAAGGTATCCTTCTTTGGGCTACAGAAGAGATGGAAAGAAGATATAATCTCTTGGCTGAGGAGGGTACTCGAAATATAGAACTTTATAACTTACGCAAGAAAAAAGAAGAAAGACTTCCCTTTATAGTAATAGTAATTGATGAACTAGCAGATTTAATGGTTGTAGCTAGGGATGAAATTGAAACTGCTATATTAAGACTTGCTCAACTTTCAAGAGCAGTAGGTATTCATCTGATATTAGCCACCCAACGACCTTCAGTAGATGTAATTACTGGAGTAATAAAAGCTAATTTTCCAGCAAGAATCTCTTTTAAAGTTGCCTCTAAAGTAGATTCCCGTACTGTCCTAGACGTAGTAGGAGCGGAAAAACTTCTAGGCAGAGGCGACCTTTTGTTTATAAAGCCCGGGATAATAAAGCCTATAAGAGCTCAAGGTTCTTTCTTAGGGGAAGAGGATTTAGAAAATCTGGTAAGTTTCATAAAAAAGCAGGCTTCTCCTGCTTATAATGAAGAGATTCTAGAACTTCAACGAAAGCCTAAGATTACTTTAGAAAAAGACGAACTTCTCGATGAAGCTATAAAAGTTATCTTGGAAGCCAATCAAGCTTCAGCCTCAATCCTTCAAAGAAGACTAAGAGTAGGCTATACCCGGGCTGCCCGCTTACTGGACTTAATGGAACAAGAAGGAATAGTTGGACCATTCCAAGGAAGCAGGCCCCGAAGCATCTTAGTAGACAGGGAAGAATACCTCAAAAAATATCAAGAAGATAGAAAAGTATAAGTTATGGATTTAGAGCAGATTTGCAAGTCCCTTAAAGAAACTAGAGAAAAACGAAAACTTTCTCTTAAAGAAACCTCCAATTTAACTAAACTCGCTCCCCTGGTAATTAAAAGAATAGAAGAAGTTGAAAACTTGGAAGAAATGAGCCAGTTTTATCTTAAAGGATTTTTAAAGATTTATGCTTCGGCATTAGGAAGAAATGATTTAATAGAAGAAATTGAAAAATACTTCTCTCAAGAAAAACCACCCTCTTCTCCTAAAAAAACTCCTTTAAAAAAAATAAGTAAACATAAAAAACCTCAAAAACCTACACCAATAACCTCTATCCAAACACCTTTCTTAAAACTCGGTAAGAAAGTCTGGCTTCTCATCTTAATAGGATTATTACTTCTTCTCCTCTATATATCTCTAAGACCTAAACTTCTTAAGGAACCACCTTCTTCCAAAAAAGAAACAGAATCGCAAAAAGAAGAAAACATCCCTCAAAAAATAATCCTTCGACCCTTTGCTACTATTCTCACTAAAGGAAAAGTTTTTATAGAAGTAAGGACTGACTCAGAACTTATATTTCAAGGGATACTCTTAGAAGGAAACAAAGAAAGCTGGCAAGCTAAAAAAAAGTTAGAGATAAAGATAAGTAATCCCTCTTTAGTATCTTTAGAAATAGGAGGAAAACTTATCCCTACCTCTAATATCAAAAGACCTACCCTATATATAGTGGACTCTACTGGCTTCCGAATTAAAAAATAGAATGAATGTCAGCCTAATCTCCCTAGGATGCCCGCGTAATACAGTAGACTCAGAAAAGATTCTTTTTCGACTAAAAAATAAAGGTTTTAAAATCACTCAACTTCAAGAAGCTCAAATTTTAATAATTAATACCTGCGCTTTTATAGAAGATGCAAAAAAAGAATCTATAGAGACAATAAGAGAAGCTCTAGATTTAAAAAAAGAGGGAAAACTCTCTCGGATAATTGTCTGGGGTTGCTTAGTAAAAAGGTATGGAAGCTTATTAGCTAAATATCTAAAAGGAATAGATGCCTTAGTAGGCATAATAAACTGGGAAAACGCCCAAAGAATTATCACCAGTCCCCAGCATCTCTCCTACCTTAAAATCGCTGAAGGCTGCTCCAACCTTTGCTCTTACTGTGCTATACCCTTAATAAGAGGAAAACTTAAAAGTCGATCCCTCCAAAGTATCTTAGAAGAAGTCCGTTTTTTAGACCAAAAAAAGATAAAAGAACTTACTATAGTAGCTCAAGATATAACGTCTTGGGGCAAAGACCTATATAAAGATAAAGATTTAACCTTCCTTCTTAAGAAAATTTTAAAAGAAATAAAGAATATAAAATGGCTTAGACTCCTTTATACCCATCCTAAATTCATAACTAAGGAATTAGTAAAACTAATCTCTAAGGAGGAAAGAATCTGCAATTATATAGATTTGCCTATTCAACATATAAATGATAGAATCCTAACTCTTATGAACAGAAAAATTTCTCGAAAAGAAATTGAAGAAAAGATAAATTGGCTAAGAGAGAAAATCCCTAATATTGCTATAAGGACTACGATTATAGCAGGCTTTCCTACTGAAAAAGAGGAAGAATTTCAAGAACTTATAGAGTTCATCAAAAAATACAAATTCTGGCACTTAGGAGCTTTCTTATATTCTAAAGAAGAAAATACTAAGGCTTTCAAATTGAAAGAACTTCCCAAAAAAATAAAGAAAAAAAGATTTAAAAAAATTATGCAGACCCAACAGAAAATCTCTTATCATCTTAATAAAACCCTTGTAGGGAAGAAATTCGATGTTATTATAGATGAGATAGGAGAAAATTACTCATTTGGGAGAGCCTATTTCCAAGCTTATGAAATAGACTCAGAAATAATTATTCCCAAAAGGTTAAAATTAGGTAAATTCTATAGAGTAAAAATTACTCAAGCTTATGAATACGATTTAGTGGGACAACTCTGAATTAAACTTCCTATTCAGGAGATTAAAATAATTAAATAAATTAGTAGAGTAGGCAGTATGAATATTGCTAACAAACTTACTCTTTTAAGAATATTCGCTTCATTTCTCTGTATGGGCCTTGTCTTGAGATTTAGCCTCATTTCTTTAATCTTAGCTTTTCTACTTTTTCTTTTAGCTTCCTTTACTGACCTTTTAGATGGTTATATTGCCCGAAAGAAAAACATTACCTCTGACTTAGGAAAAATCCTTGACCCCCTTGCTGACAAAGTCTTAATAATTGGGGTTTTTCTGGCTTTCTTAGAAAAAGGACTAGTAAATTCTTTCTGGGTAATCTTAATTATGATCAGGGAATTCCTAATCACAGGCTTGCGACTATTTGCCTTAAGGCAAAATAAAATAATAGAAGCTCAATCTTTCGGCAAACATAAGACCTTTACCCAGGTAATAGCTATTGTATTTATCTTCATCCTTATAATCACTGAAAAAACTCTTATTAAATTAGGACTCTTATGGGGCTGGTTTAAAGAGTTTAGAAGCATCACTATATTTTTAATAATGTTGTGGGTAGCTATTATAACTTTAGTCTCAGGAGGACTTTACCTTTGGAGAAACAGAAAAATTATAAAGAGTTTATAATCTTAAGCCTCTCCACCCTATTTGGTATAGGCTATATAACTGGGGCAGGTACCATAGCTTCACTCCTAGGAGTGGGGCTCTTTCTTTTAATAAAAAATAACTTCCTATTTTTCATAGTTACTCTCTTAGTTATAATCTTATCTCTACCTTTGACTACTGAGGCTGAAAAAATTTTAACTAAAAAAGACCCTAAAGAAGTAGTCATTGATGATTTGGCAGGAGCCTTAGTGTCCCTTTTATTTATTCCTAAAAAAGCCCCTTTTATAATCTCAGCCTTCTTTATCTTTAGGTTGCTCGACCTTTTAAAAGTACCCCCAGCTAATATTTTAGAGAAAAAAAAAGGATATAAAGGTATAGTAGGAGACGACTTGATAGCAGGACTCTATACTAACTTCTTAATTCAAGGAGTAAGACTCCTTTTAAAAATCTCTTCGTAAATAGGTCCTCGGGGAGTAAGGATACTTTTAAACAAAATAACTGAATCTATCTGCCATTGTTTTTTCTCTAATTTTGAACTTTCGACTTTCTCCTTAAGTCTAGATGTATTCTTTAAAGAACGAACACGAGCTAAAGTAATGTGAGGATGAAGCTCTCTCTTCTCTCTAGGGAAACCTAATTTAGAAAACTCTTCTTCTAAATATTCTATTATTTTTATAAGATTGTCAAAAGGCTCAACCCCTATCCACAATACTCTTGGCCTTATTACTTTAGGAAAGGCTCCTATTTTAGAAATCCCTACTGTAAAAGGCTTAAATAGGAAAGATAAATTAGAGATAACCTCTTTTATTTTAGAGAGTTTTCCCTCTCCTACTTCTCCTAAAAATTTAAGGGTAATATGTAGGTTCTCAAACTCAACCCACTTAGCATCTAACTCTACCTCTCTCAACTCCTCTTGGATTCTCTTAACTTCTTTGCGGATCTGAGAAGGTAATTCTATCCCTACAAAACATCTCATCACTTAAACTGTAGTTTAATTTATAGTGATTAGTATCACTATTGATTCAACTCTTAAATTGATTTTAATTGTCTATTTTTGAGATTTAAGCTTCTTATATAGTCTCAGTAATGCTTCTCTAACTGCTTTCTTTTTTATATCTTGCCTTCTTCCTTTAAAGAAGTATTTTCTAGTTTCCCTCTTACCTTTGAAAGCCAAAGATACATACACTACTCCTACAGGATTTTTAAGAGAACCTCCACCTGGTCCAGCATAACCAGTAATCCCTAACCCAATATCTGCCTTAGCAATCTTTCTAACATTTTCAGCCATTAGCTGACAGACTCTTGGAGAAACTGCTGAATATCTTTTTATAACTGATTTTGGTATCTTAAGCACCTTTTCTTTCTCAACACTGCTGTAAGCCACCACTCCTAAAATAAAATATTGAGAGCTTCCTGGAATATCAGTAATAGAGGAAGAAAAAAGACCTCCGGTACAAGACTCAGCTACAGCCAAACTAAATCCTTTTTCTTTTAGAAGAGTTCCTACTTTTTGGGAGAGTTTGTAAAGAGATCCGGACATTTGAAAAATATTTTAATTTTTAGCTGAAAAAAGGCAAGGGTTTTTTATGAAGATTTTTAAAAGAAAATATAAAATAAAAAAGTGGGGGCACCTACCTACTCTCCCACGCCCTTGCGAGCGCAGTACCATCGGCCTTGAGGAGCTTAACGGCCGTATTCGGAATGGGAACGGGTGTGGCCTCCTCAGTATGAGCACCCCCACAAATACTCCTAAGACTTATAACTTAAAACTTACGACTTATCACTTACAAACTTAAGACTTATATAAATAGGGTTGGATATCAAGTCGATTGGGCAATTAGTAACGCTCGGCTAAATCCGTTACCGGACTTACACCTGCGGCCTATCAACCTCCTAGTCTCGGAGTGCCCTTCACCCTGCACCATACAGTACAGGGAGGGATCCCTAATCTTGGGACGAGCTTCGCGCTTAGATGCCTTCAGCGCTTATCTCTAACGCACACGGCTACCCAGCCTTTACCCTTGGCAGGATAGCTGGTACACCGGCGGTGCGCCTGTTCCGGTCCTCTCGTACTAGGAACAGCCTCCCTTCAGGGATCCAACGCCCACGGTGGATAGAGACCGACACTCTGTTACTTTCTCCCGACATTCCATCGGGATACTGACTCCGACTTTCCGTCAGAGCGTTCCGATGTTTCCATCGGAATCTCACCGTCGCCGGTGAGGTCGGACTGTATCTTCTCCGAAATTACCCCGGAGTCTGGCATACAGTCTCTGAGGGTTCTAGAAAGGAAAATAACTCCTCAAGTGGTAGTCTCCTGTATCTACCACTGCTATTCATGGAGTGGGCGATTTTTAAAATTTCTTTCAATCCCTGGATGGTAAGATGAAGTTTTCTCTCCATCATTTTTACCACTTTTCTAAATTTTCTAAAATCATCTTCTTTAGAAAAAAGTGGGTATTTTTCAAAAAAAGGAATCACTCTCTCCCTCAAATTCTTCAAATCCCGCACAACCAATACCCAAGTGAGATCATAAGGATTTTTAGAATGATTGGGTTTAATATACCCACAATCAAGATGCTTTTGGATTAATTTCAATACTTCTTTGCGATTACGATGCTGAGAGACGTGAAACTCCGGAGTAATCTGGATGCCTAATCTTACATTCTTACTTCTCTGAATAGTGATGGAGAAACTCCCCTCACCATCCACAAAACCAGCAATGTAATCGCCCCACTTCCTTTCTAGCCTTCCCTGCTGGTTGTCTGCACCCATATATTTTTACTCTTGACTATTTTCCGCATTATAGCGGATCCCTTTTTTCAGGGAAAATCTCTATAGAATAGCATATAGAGACTAAATAGTCAAGTAGTAATATGGGATACTCAGACTTCCCAGCATATAGCCAGATTTATAGACAGCCCAAAATTGACTGTCTCACGACGTTCTGAACCCAGCTCGCGTGCCCTTTTAACCGGCGAACAGC
>CAZSAI010000029.1:0-11787 GCA_964604895.1 uncultured Planctomycetia bacterium | reverse complement strand
CTGAAGATAAAGAGTATGGATTTAAGATGTTAGTAGAGAAGTACCAAAACTTAGTCTTAAACTTGGCTTATTCCTTAAGTAGGGACTTCTACTTAGCCCAAGATATAACCCAAGAAGTGTTTATTAAAATATTTAAAAAAATAAATTCTTTCCGCAAAGAAGCAAAACTATCAACTTGGATTTACCGGATTACTCTTAATATGAGCTATAAATTTCTAAAAAGAAGAAAGACTATCCCTTTAGAAAAAGCTAGCCCCTTAAGCTTAAGCACAACTCTCTCAGAACCTCCTCTTAAGAATAAAAAAGAACTTATAAGAGAAGCAATAAACAGACTTCCTATAAAATACAGAACAGTAATAGTCTTAAAAGATTTGGAGAACTTCTCTTATAAAGATATAGCTAAGCTCCTAAGATGTAGAATAGGAACTGTTGAATCCCGGCTATTCCGAGCAAGAAAGCTCCTCAAGAAATTCTTAGAACCCTTAATCAAGGAGGGCCTATGATATGCAGAAAAATAAAAAGATTATTAAACGCCTATCTGGATAAAGAATTGAATCCCCAAAAAACTTCTTTGGTAGAATCCCATTTAAAAACTTGTTTAAACTGCCAGAAAGAATTAAAAGACTTCCTTTCTCTTAAAAAGCTAATAGGCTTAGAAGAAAAAAAGAAAGCTCCTCCCGGATTCAGCCAACTTCTCTTAGAAAAAATAAGAGAAAAAAGACCCTTAAGCTTGGAGATCGAAAATTTAGCTAAAAAACTCATCCCAATACCTTTGGCTTTGGGTTTACTTCTGGGAAGCTATCTTGGGTTTTTGAATATAAACAAAGCCGAGCCTATAGAAGAATATCTCCTCTCAGCTCTCCAAGAGAGAGAAATAATAGCTTTAGAAGGATTTTACTATGAGATATTTTTCTAAAAAAAGGAGGTTCGATGAGAAAAGGTATCATATATTTAATAATTTTGGCTCTATTGTCATTTGCCTCAGGAATAGCCTTAGGGATAGTTTGGGAAAAACACTATACCAATACTCATCTTCCAAAGATATTAAGGGAACACTTCCGTAAACATCCTCAGAGACTTAAACCTACAAGAGGAAAGAAGCAACCCCAAGAAATGCTTCTAAAAAGATTAGAAGCGAGGCTAAATCTTACTGCTTCCCAAAAGGAAGAAATAAAAAGGATTCTAAAAGAGTCTAAAGAAAAACTGAAAGAAAAAGCTAAGGAATTTAGAAAAGAATTAGCCAGCTTAAGGGAGGAAAGCAGAACTAAAATATCAGAAATTCTCAATCCAGAACAGAAAGAGATTTTTGAGAAGATGCTTAAAGAAAGGAAATCTCTATTTAGAAAAAGACCTTTTATAAATAGAGAACGGTAAAAAGAGGTTTTTTTAAAAAGAAGATAATCTATGGACTCTTCTCAAAATATCTGGAAGTCTGTAGTTGCCAGAAATTCTTCTTATAAGCCTTAGACAGTCTCTTAGATTTAACAAATTTCCTGGAGAGATAAATAAGGGTTTGGTTTTATCTTTTGTCCGAAAAACTAAACCAATTTTCTCTTTGGTCTGAGGATGATAAATAAAAGAAAAATCTCCTCTTTTTTTACCTGGCTCTTTATAAAAACCGTAGAGAATATTTTTACTTATCCCCATAGAGGCTATATTTAATACCACGCCTACTTGTGAAGCTAACCCCAAAGCACGAGGATGGGCTATCCCCTGAGCCTCTAAGATTATCAAATCAGGTTTAATCCTTAAAGAGCAAAAGAGCTCTATTATAATTGGGCCTTCTCTAAAAGCAAATAAGCCGGGGATATAAGGAAAACTTATCTTCCTCTCAAGAACCTTCTCTTCTAAGACTTGAGCTTGGGGAAAATTTATAACACAGACCCCTGCTCTAATAATTTCCTCCTTAAAAGAGGCGTCAAATCCAGCTATCTTCTCAACCTTCCTCTCCAGAGCTCTTATTTTAACTCTTCTCCGTAATATTTCCTGAATCTTGAGAGCTTCTTCTAAGTTCTTGGGAGAAAAATACTTCCTAATTAAAAAATCCTTATCTCTCATCTACTAAGTTTTAAAGAAGAATTATTAGGAGAAGAAACAAAACTATAACTACAACGGTTATCCAGATTATCCATTTGGGTCTTTTATAGAAAGATAAAGAACTTCCGCAGTAAAGGCAACTCAAGGAATTTTGAGGAATAGGTTTTTTGCAGTAAGGGCAGGGTTTAAGGTTTTCAAAATCTAGATCTAGAGGCTCCTCATCCACAACCTCAAAATCAAAATAATCTTCCTCTTGATGCATAATTATATTATTCTGATTTAATTACTTTATTTACTGGAACAGTAAAGATAATTCCTACACCAGGTTTAGTGAAATCAATACCTTCTTTAATCAAAAGCTTATTAAGTTCAGAGACTACCTCTTCCTTCTCTATCACTGCTAAGATGGTACGATTAGCCTCTCTCCTCTCCCCCACAAGTTGTCTTAAACCAGCAAATATAGGAACCTCATAAGCCAAGAAGTGACCCAAACCTTCGCTTTCTAGAATCGTTGCTCTACTAATACCTACCTCCACAAGTAGAGAGACTACTCTTTCAAAATATTCCTCCTTGCTAATAATAATAACTAAAAGCTCCATTCCTCCTCCTTTTATTATAACTGTATTTCCCTACTTTTTAAAAGAGAAAATCTGGTAGCTAAAGCTCCCAATGTCTCAGTAAAAATAGTGGTAAATAAAAGAATATTAATTGCTAAGTTAGAAAGATAGAGCCCCTCTTGACCCAATATAGAAAAATCCCTCTCTATCACAATAGTTAAAGCCAAAGCTACCCCTATCTGAGGCCAGAGACAAAGACCTATGTACTTTCTTATATGAAAAGAGGCTCCTCCTAACTTAGCTCCCAAACGAGCTCCTAAATATTTTCCCAGTATCCTTGCTAATAAATAAACAAAACCTAAAAATCCTATCTTAGTAAGAAGATGTAAATCTAAACGGGTAGAGGCTAAACAAAAAAAGGAAGCAATTAAGGGAAAGCCTACAATATTTAAATAGGTTAGATTTTGCTCAAATTTGTGAGAAGAAAAATTTACCCCTACTATTGCCATACTCATCACTAAGAGGAGTTCAGAAAGATTAAATTGATAAGAGAGTCCTTCAGCTATTAAAAGGAAACCTACTATCAAAGAAAAAGCATCTCCACGTTCCTTAGTCTTATTTAAAAGATAACTTAAGATAAACCCTAAAAGTATTCCTCCAAATATTGAAAAAAATATCTCTCTAAAAGGGGAAAAGATAGCTTCTCTAAAAGAGAACCTCTCATGGACTATTAAAGGATAAGCTATTGCTGCACAAAAACTATATATTATTAAAGCTATGGCATCATCACTTCCTACAACCCCTAAAAGTGTAGAAGTAAGTGGTCCTTTTGCCTTATACTGATTTATCACTGCTACAGTGACTGCTGGAGCAGTGGCAGAAGCTACCGCCCCTAAAATTAAACCTAAATATAGCTTATAAGTAAGAAGATATACTGAGAAAAAAACCAGAAAAAAAGCACCTAAAGACTCAAATATAGCGATGAGAAAGATAAGCCCTCCTAAAGACTTAAGCCGAGAAAAGTTAAGTTCTGCCCCAATAAGAAAAGCAATTACCCCTAATGCTAAATCGTTTATAAGGGAGGCTTTGGCTACTATCTGAGGGCTTAATATATTCAGAAAGGACTTGCCCAGAATTATCCCCGCTAATACATAACCAATAACTACTGGGAGCCTAAACCGAGCTAAAGAACTTCCTGCAAATAAAGAAACAATTATTGCTGAGCCTACAACTAAGAGAATACTTATATCAGTCATCTAAGTTTTTTCCCTATTTCGCCTGCTTTAGAAATTGCTATCTTAGTAGTAATAGGACCGATTACCTCAAAAACAATGGTGGTAGCTGTAATTACATTTATTACTATTAAAGATAATTCTTTTCCCAATTTTCCTAAAGAGGAGAATTCTCTTCCTACCAGAATCGCCAAACCTATGGCTACACCTGCCTGAGAAAGAATTCCTAAGCCTAGATAATTCCGAATTACTCTATTAGCTTTAGAGAGGATCGCACCAAAGAAAGAACCACCCATAAGTCCAGCTGCTCTACAAAAAATATAAACTAAACCTAAAACTCCCATCCCCCCCAGCAGACTAAGTTTTAAGTGAGCCCCCGCAATTACAAAGAAGATTATATATATAGGCAAAACAACTAAGTTAATTGTATCTACTACCTTTCTACTTGTAAACAGAAAAAAATTAGAAAATACCATTCCCAAAGTAAGATTAGAAAGAATAAGGGAAAGATGAAAAAAATTGCAAAGTCCTGTACAGAGAATAATTACTCCTACAGAAACAGCTAAAAGCTCCTCCTTCCTCTTTACTCTCCGAATAGAAAAACCAAGAAGGTATCCTAAAAAACCACCCAATAATAAAGAACCTAAAATCTCAAAGAAAGGGCCTCTTATAAAAGAGAAAAAAGAAAAACTCTGATGAACAAGAACTAGTTTAGCCAGGGCTGAAGAGAGAGCATAAATAATAATAGCTAACCCATCATCCAAACCTACCACTGTATATAAAGCAGTAGTAAGGGGACCCTTTGCTCTATATTCTTGAAGAACTGCTACTGTCCCCGCAGGAGCAGAAGCAGGAGCTAAAGCCCCAAATAGTAAAGCCAAATATAACTTCTTAGTAAGAAGATAAACCCCTAAACCTACCAGCAAGAACGCCCCAAAAGATTCAGAGAAAATAATAGTGATTATCCCTCTACCTATTCTCTTTAAAGAAGAATAATGAAGTTCGCTCCCAATTATAAAAGCTACCAAGGATAAAGCTAAATCATTAAAAACCTCTAACCTTCCCAATACAGATGGACCTAAAATATTAAAAAAAGAATGCCCTAAGATAAGACCGCAAACTAGGTAGCCTACCACTCCCGGAAGCTTCAGCTTATTAGAAAACTTTCCTAGAATAAAACCTGAGATAATAATTACTCCTACAAAAAATAATATACCCATCAAAAAATAAAATATTTCTTAGTTAAAAAGACTTCTCTCTCAAAAATGTATAAGCAAAGATACTTTAATACCTTCTTCCTATTGGCATTATACAATAAATTCTTTCTTCTATCCCTAAAATTTTTTTAACCTTTTCTTCAGAGAAAGCAGAAATCATTACTGTACCTAATCCTAAAGCCTGAGCCTGAAGATGGAGATTTTCACAAGAGGCACCTATCTCTAAAGGAAGATAGAGAGCCTCTCCTCTCCTGCCATAATAAGAAAAAATCTTCTCAGGCTCAGCTGTAAAGATAATACTAATTGAAGCTTTCTTAGGCATAGATTGAGAAAAACAGGCTCTAGCTAAAGATGAAGAAAAATCACCTTTCTTTATAGGCTTTAAAGAGTGACTCTGCCAATTATACTTATAAATTCCTTTATCTAAACCCGAGACCTTATTTACCACTATATAGAAATTTTCTGGATAGAGAGCCCCTGCAGAAGGATAAACCCGAGTTGCCTGAGTTACTCCATCGACTCCTCCTGCACAAGCCCAGAGAAGCTGAGAAACTTCTTTAAGGCTCAAGGGTTGCTCTTTATATTGACGAATGGAACTTCTCTGAGATATTGTCTCCTCTAGAGACACCTCCCCCTTTCGAGAAGGTAGAGGCAACCTTAACTCTTGTTGAGAAAAAGCTTCTTTTATAAAGAAAACTATCAATAAAATCAAAAAAAGATTCCTCATAATAGCCTCCCCTCATCCAATGTCAACCAGCATAAAGGGTCACTGGATAAATAATCCCCCCCTAATGCATAAGCTAAGGCTCTACATCCCCTGCATCCTTCAACCTCACATTCTAAACAGACACCTTTTAAATTGCGCTTATCTCTAAGGATATGTAAAACTTGAGAATTACTCCAAATCTCTAATAAAGGTTTTTTGAGAAGATTACCTACTTCTAAATAAAACCTTCTACAGGGAAGAACCTCTCCTTGGGGCATAATCGCACAACCATACTTTCCTACTATACATTCCGCTCCGAAAAGAGATGCTTTTTTATCTTCAAACTCTACCTTAAGAGCATGAAATTTTACTGCTTCTTCAAAGAAATCCACCCCTACATTAGAAAATATCTCTCTATAAACTCGGCGGAGCTGAAAAGGAGAAATCAACTGAGTATCCTTTATTCTCTGAGACTGACCCAGAGGAATAAATCTCTCTAAAATAAAACCTTTAATACCAAGAGCTCTTGAAAAATCTATGAGGTCCTTAGCTTCTTCTAAATTCCTCCTAAGAAGGGTAAACATAAGAAGAAGCTCAAAACCTTCTTTCTTAAGAGTCTCTATGTTTTTTAATACTCTCTCAAAAACCCCTTCTCCCCTTATATAGTCATTAGTCTCAGGAGTTATTCCCTCTAAAGAGAAGTATATCTTATCTATCTTTTCTTTAACTTCTATTAAAGGTTTCATAAACCTATCTATTAAAGTAGCATTAGTGATTATATTTACTGAAGAAACAGAGCTCCAAGAAGAAAAATAATTTATCAACTCAAATAATTCCTTCTTTAGGAAAGGTTCTCCTCCAGTAAGGGAAACAGTTAAATTAGCTTCCCACTTCTCTATAGTAGATATTACATTATCAGCTACTCTCTTAAGCTCAGGCCAGCCTAACTCTTTATTTGTAGAAAAATTATCCTGATAGCAGTGAAGACACCTTAAATTACAATTATTAGTAATGTGCCACTGGATATGAAAATCTTTCATCTTCTCCGCTTACAAATTAACAAAGTTTAGCCCTCCAAATATCAAGTTTTAACTACTTAATCTAAGTCTTAGATGGCTCTGGATTAAGGAAACCTACCAGTCCCAAACTACTTAATTTTAAGATTGCTATTATTAAAAGAGTCTTCTCTGCCCCTAATATAGGAAATAATATTACTCCTCCTAATATCCCTCCTAAAAACCCTCCTAAAAGATCGGCTGAATAGAGAAAGCCTGCTGAATACCCTAAATTAGTAACTTTGAATCTCTCTATAAATAACTCGTTAGCCAAAGGAAACTCAACCCCCAGAAAAAAACCTGAGAAAAAACAACTAACCAGATATATTCCCTTAATGAGTAAAAAAGAACCTGCTTTTTCTAAATAGGGATAGAAATAACTCAAAAGAAAAATCAAAAGAAAAGAAAAACCGATTATCAAAGACTCAAAAAGATATAAACACAAAACCCCTCTCCTACCCCTTTCTAAATACTTAGAGAAGAATAAAGCCCCCATCGCGGAGCCAGCCATAAAGACCGAAACCAGAATACCTATCCAATAATAGATATAACCATAAAGAACTTGAAAAGAAAAAATCAAAATAAGACTAAAAATCATTCCTGCAAAACCACTGCTAAAGATTAGATAAAAAAGATTAAACCTCAAGCAACCTTTAAATCTGGAAGAAACCACCAAATAAGAAAGATAAAATAAAAGTAACCAAAAAAAGATTCGCACTACACTTATATTTTTAAACTTCAAAAGAAACTCATTAACTCCCGGAGAAAAAGAAGAACTAAAATAACTTAAAGCATAAAAAAGACCTAAAGGCTTTAAGTCTTGATTTACACCTTTAAAATCGTGCTTAAGAGAGCTCCTAATCCATTCTTGCCAGTAAGAAGAAAGCCTATATTCGATATGGCCTTTAGTTAAAAGACTTGTCTTTATATTTCTTTCTCTAAGTCTCTGGCTAAGAATTAGGGGGCTAACTCTCAAGATATAAGGCTCTAATGAAGCCAAGAAAATATTATAACCATCAGAAGGTATAATCCTTACATAGGGAAAAACTTCTCTTAAGGTATTTAAAATACAAGAGTTTAAAGCCCTAAGCTCTTTATTCAAATAAGTCAAAGATCCCGGAAGATTAATTATTAAGATTCCTTCCTCTTTCAACTTTAAAAGAGCCTCCTTAAAAAATTCTTTGGTAAATAAGCGGTTAGACTGTAAATCTGAGGGGCTATCTAAACCTATCCAGATTAAATCATACTTTTTCTTAGCAATCTTCAAATAAAACCGTCCATCGAGATTCTTGATTGAAACTCTCTTATTACTAATTTCTCTCCCAACTAAAGAGAGAAGAAATTTTTGGGCTACTTCGAACACAAGAGGGTCAAGTTCAGCATAATCTATATTTTTTACCTGAGGATGTTTAAGAACCTCTTTTATAAACCCACCTAAACCTCCGCTTATAATAAGAACATCACAAGGCTTAGGATGGAAAAGTAAAGGAAAATGAGAAAGCTCCTCTATCTTAACTATATCTGGTGTAGGTAAAGAAAAAAGAACTACCCCATTAGAGAAGAGATTAAACTGGCTCTTATATCTGGTAAGGCAGAGATTGCCATATATAGAATTCTTGTAATAAAGAATTTCTTGTTTGGGCCACTGTCTCCTTAAAGAAAATTTATTAATCTTATCTTCCTTAATAATAAGAAAGGAAAAAAGTAGCAAAAGAAAAAAGCTCCCCCCTCCTAAGAATTTGGATAAGAAAAACCTTTCTTTGGAATTTAATAAGAAAAGAGATAAAAAGATATTAATCAGACTTAGAAAAAAGGAAATCTTAAAAGAGTTAAAAAAAGGAATAAGAAGATAAGTAAAGACCAAGCCTCCTAAAAGTGTGCCTAAAGTCTCTAAGGCATAGACTTTTCCAATAGAAGAAGAATCTTTCCTTTGAGAAAATTTGGAATGTAACCTACAACCAAGACTAAATAGAGCTCCGTGAGAAAAACTTGTGGGAAAAAGTAATAGAAAAGAACTTAGAAAAACTCCTCTTAAACCCAAGGCTTCCGAAGGAAGATAACCCAACATAGGCTTTAATACTCTTATCAGAAAAATCGCTAAGGGGAAAAATAAAGAAAATATCCATAAGAATACAATAAATCCTTCAAACTCTTTCTTCTTAGAAAAAAACTTTCCTCCCAAGAAGCTCCCTAAGGCCTCCACAATTAGCCAATTAGATAAGATTATCCCAATAGAAAGTTCATTACCCAGAAAGATTATAAGAAATTCCCTTAGAAGAAGAACCTGGGCTATCAGGCCACTTAAGCCAGTAATAAGAATTATTAAATTTAGCTTCTTCTTCATTTACTCCCAGACTCCTGGAATTTTCTCTCCACAAAATTTACATCTTCCCTTTATCAGGTTATTTTCTAAAACTTGGAAATGGATCCTTTTTATAAGGATTCTCCCACACTTAGGGCAGAAAGTAGAATTATATTTATGCCCAGGAAGATTTCCTAAAGTTACATAGTTAAGACCCACCTCTTTTGCTATTCTATAGGCTCTCTCCAAAGTCTCCACAGGAGTAGGATAGAGACTAGTCAACTTATAACTGGGAAAAAAACGAGAAAAATGTAAAGGCACATCCTCTCCCAAATTATTCTTAATCCACTCACACATCTTCTTAATATCGGAAGGAGAATCATTTATTGTAGGGACAATTAAGTTTACTATCTCAAGCCATACTCCTTCCTCCTTAATCACTCTAAGAGTCTCTAAAACTGGCTCTAACTTAGCAGAAGAATTATCATATGCTTTTTGAGTAAAACCTTTTAAATCCACAACTACAGCATCGGTAAATTTCAGGAGTTCCCTTAAAGGTTGAAAATTTAAAGTTCCATTAGTGTGCCAGATAATTCTTAATCCCTTTTCTTTAGCTAACTTGGCAATATCATAAATATATTCGTAAAATACTGTAGGCTCATTATAAGTAAAAGATAAAGTAGTTACCTTATATCTCAAAGCTAACTCCACTGCCTCCTCCGGAGGAAGATAAAAAGCCATTAAATCTTCAGGCCTTCTTTGGGAAAGATGCCAATTATGGCAATGTCTACACCGAAAGTTACAACCAGCTGTGCCAAAACAAAGAATCTTAGTCGAAGGCAAAAAATGAAAACAAGGCTCTTTCTCAATAGGGTCAAGCTGAATAGCCGAGGCAAAATTATAGACCAAAGAGTAAAGAATTCCTTTCCGATTTTCTCTTACTTTGCAAAAACCTCTCTTTCCCTCAGGAATTAAACATCTTCTAAAGCAAAGCCTACATCTAACTAAGTTATCTTCAAGAGAGGTATAAAATTTAGCCTCTTTAGGAGGATATTTTGAAGAAAGTTGACTAAACTCTGAATAATAAGCCTCCATAACTTTAGGCTTAAGAAGAGCTATTCCTATTATAACTCCAATTAGTAAAACTAACAAAGGGAGCCTCTTCATAATATCAACATTGCATCTCCAAAGCTGTAGAATCTAAACCTATTCTCTACTGCATATTGGTAAGCCTTAAATAAAAAATCTCTTCCTGAGAAAGCAGAGACTAATAAAAGATTGGTAGATTTAGGAAGATGGAAATTAGTAATTAGGCAGTCTATGAGCTTAAATTTAAATCCAGGATAGATATATAAATTGGTAAAACCAGCAAACACTTTTACTTGAGCTAATCCCTCCTGAAAAAAAGCTTGAGACTCTAAAGCTCGGGTGGTGCTCGTCCCACAGGCAAACACTCTCTTTTTTTCTCTCTTAGCCAAATTTATAATTTGAGCTGTCTGAGAAGGAATTTCTACATATTCCTCATCCATCTTATGATTTTCCACCTCTTCTACTTTTATCGGTCTGAAAGTAGCTAATCCAATATGGAGAGAAAGATAAACTATTCTAACTCCTAAGGAAGAAATTCTAGATAGAAGCTGAGGAGTAAAGTGAAACCCTGCGGTAGGAGCAGCAACTGAGCCTTCCTCTTTAGCAAAAACAGTTTGATACCTCTGGGGTTGAGTTAACTCCTTTTTTATATAAGGAGGCGTAGGGATTAGGCCTTCCTTAGAAATTAGCTTCTTAACATCAGGAGGGGAAAATTCTACAATCCATCTTCCTTGAACATCCTTCTCTAAAACCCTAACTTTAAAATTATCATCCTTAAAAAAAAGTTCCTCAGGTGGCTTTATTCTTTTTGCTGGCTTTATTAAGACTTGCCATCTACCTTGAAATAACTCTCTTAAAAGAAGAATCTCTATCTTAGCAGCAGTTCTTCTCTTAGCAAACAGACGAGCAGGAAAAACCTTTGTATTATTTAAAACTAACACATCACCCTTGTTAAAAAAATTTACTATATCCTTAAATACCACCTCCTGAATAGTTTTCTCCCTCCTTTTTAGAATCAAAAGTCGAGAGGAATCTCTTTCTTCAAGAGGTTCCTGAGCTATAAGTTCAGGAGGAAGCTTATACTCAAATTCTTTTACCTTCATTAAAACTTAAATCTTCTTTATTTCCTCTTTAAACTATTTCCATTTTTACAGGTAAGCTTTGTTTACTCTCCAATTATCTTTACTAAAACTCTCTTAGGACGCTTTCCATCAAACTCTCCGTAGAAGACTTGCTCCCAAGGTCCAAAATCAAGCTTTCCCTTAGTTATAGCTATAACTACTTCCCTTCCCATAATTGTGCGTTTAAGATGAGCACAAGCATTATCCTCACCAGTCAAATTATGACGGTAAGTTCTTCCTTTAGAAGGAGCTAATTCCTCAAGCCACTTTTTAAAATCTTCTTTTAGACCCTCCTCCTCATCATTAATAAATACAGATGAGGTAATATGCATAGCATTAACCAGACATAAACCTTCTTTTACCTTGCTCTTTTTTATTAGAGCCTCAATCTTAGAAGTTATGTTTATAAACTCAATCTTATTCTTAGTATTAAACCAGAGATATTCTGTCAGCGATTTCATCTCTCCTCCT
>CAZSAI010000028.1:0-11853 GCA_964604895.1 uncultured Planctomycetia bacterium | reverse complement strand
TAAGCCTCAGAGGCTGAGAAATGGTCCATTGCTCGTTGAGGTCTAATCTGTTCTTTTAGGGTGAGTCTTATTTTTTCCTCCTGCCAGAAGAGGCAGTTTTTGAAAAAATTCCTTTCTCTAGATAACTGGAAAAATATTCTCACATTCTTGAGAATATTGGAATATTGACAGAATATAACTAATGGAGAAAACACTGCCCAGGATTCAAAAACCAGCAATCAGGATTCACTACCCAGCTCTAAAAAGCCAGAACACAGAATTCAGCACTCAACTGAGGAATAAATAAATTTCCAACCCCAAGCTTAGTACACTACTCAATTAGACGACCCTCAAATACTCCTAACTTGACAAATAACTTCGGAAGTTAAATGTAAAGTTAGAAATTTTTGAGAGTTTTAAGATAAGAATTGTAACTTTTTTTAAGTTCAGAAAGAGTATCGGAAGAAAATTTTTCTAAAAGGGCCTGAGCTATTATAAAAGCACTCATAGCCTCAGCTATTACCCCACAGGCAACTACTGCAGTAACATCAGAACGAATCGGGGGGGCTTTCTTTTTTTTATGAGTAATTAAATCTACTGAAGATAAAGGCTCCTTAAGGGTAGCAATAGGTTTCATAGCTATCCGAATCACTATTGGCTGAGAAGTGGAGAGCCCTCCCAATATGCCTCCTGCATTATTAGTCTTATAATAAAATCCTTTCCTTTTTGAATAAAAAATCTCATCATGGGCCTGGGAGCCTCTCAGTTTAGCATAGTCAAAACCTAAGCCAAACTCTACCCCCTTAACTGCTGGGATAGAAACAAGAGCATAAGAAAGTCTTGCATCTAACCTATCTTTCCAACCCATGAAAGAACCTAAGCCTGGGGAGAGGCCTTCTATAACCACCTCAATAATACCTCCCAAGGTATCTCCTTGGGTTTGAGCCTTTTTTATCTGAGCAATCATCTCCTTCTCTTTCTTTCTATCTATACAATTTAGCAAAGAGCCTCTTATTCTTTTCCTTATCTCTTCAATAGTTAAAGACTTCTTAGGAAGAACTCTCTTCCCTAAACCTACTACATGACTTAATATCTCTATCTTAAACTCTTTCAAAAGTTGCTTACATATCGCTCCTGCTACTACTCTGAGAGCAGTCTCCCGAGCCGAGGCTCTCTCTAAGATATTTCTTATATCTTTATCCTGATACTTTAGAGCCCCAGGCAAATCAGTATGAGCGGGTCGAGGCACAGTTAAAGGAGGAAGGTTATCTTCTAAGAAAGGTTCTATCTGGGCATCTTTATTTCTAATTAAAAAAGCAATGGGACTTCCTAAAGTTTTACCTCCTCTCAAGCCCGAAAGTATCTCTACCTGGTCTTTCTCTATCTTCATTCGGGGACCTCTACCAAAACCAGACTGTCTCCTTTCAAGTTCTTTATTTATAAAATCTTCAGATACCCTTACCCCTTTAGGAAAACCTTCTAATATCCCTACTAAAGCTCTTCCGTGAGATTCTCCTGCAGTTAAAAAGTTAAGCATACTTCCTCCTTAAAAAGGGAAAAAGAATTTGATTATATTGAGTCCCCAGAAACTGGCTATAAATACTGCGATTGACAAAAAAGGCAAATAGGCTATCAAATGAGACTTCTTAAAAACTATTATATAAATACCATAAACCAAAGAAACTATTGGTGCAAGAAAAAAAACTAAAAATCCTAATTCCCAACCGAGAAATGCTCCCACCATCCCTAAGAAATCTACATCTCCTAATCCTAAGGCTTCTTTTTCACCTTCGATTGAATCCTTCTTTTTAAGAGTAAGGTATATCCATAAGAAAAAATCACCCATAAGTTTAAGAAAGTAAGAAAGTCCTATACAGAGGAAAAGCCCCAAGAAACTCTGAATGAGAGGAAGCTTCGATAAAGAAAGGCTTATAAGATCTTGCTCCTTCAGGAATAAAAAAGATTCAATCAAAGCAAAAGAAAGCCCTAAAACCATACCAAAAACACATACCCAGCCAGGAATGGCTCTGTAGTCTATATCAATAAAACTTACTACAATACAGAAAGAAAACAAAACTATATATTTCAAAGAAATTATACTTAAACCTAATTTTACATAAGTAAATAAAAAAACCAAGCCAGTTAAAGCCTCTACTAAAAAATACCTAAAAGATATTCTTTCTCTACAATTTCTACATCTTCCTCTAAGAATCAAAAAACTTATAAGAGGGATATTGTCATACCATTTTATAGGAACTTTACACTTAGGACAGAAAGAAGAAGGCTTAACCAAAGAAAGCTGACGAGGAAGTCTATAAATACAAACATTAAGAAAGCTCCCTACACATAGGCCAAAGAGAAATATAAAAATCCCTTCTCTCATAAACTCCTAACCGCTTCTTCTAAAGCTTTACGCATAACCTCTAAGGGAGCAGGTTTTTCAGTCCACAGCTCAAAAGAACGCACTCCCTGATAGAGAAGCATCCCTAAACCATTAGAAACTCTTGCTCCCCTCTCCCTGGCTAATCTTAAAAGGTCTGTTTGAGGAGGATTATAGATTAAATCATACACTAAAAGATGGGGATGGAATCTTTCCTTCTTGATTAAAGAAGCCTCTCCCTTCATTCCTACGGGAGTAGCATTTACAAGAAGGTCAGAGTCCTCTACTTCTAACTCTTCTAAAGAAGAAACACTCCAAGCTCTACATCCAGGAAATTCCTTATTTATTTTCTCCGCTAAATTTTTAGCTTTTTCCTTATCTATATCATAAATAGCTATAGCCTCTGCCTCATTCCGGGCCAACTGCTCCACTACTGCTTTGGAAGCACCTCCTGCTCCCAAAACTGCTATCTTCTTCCCTGGGATACTAAATCCTAAATCCTGGGTTAGATGCCTGTAAAAACCTAAACCATCAGTATTGTAGCCTTTTAAGTAATTTCCTTCCTCTACTACAATTACATTAACCGCTCCAGTAAACCTTGCCTCTCTAGAGACCCAATCTAAATACTCAATTACTTTTTCCTTATAAGGGATAGTTATATTTAGACCAGAAATATTCTGACAAAATAAAGAGTTAAGGAACTCTTCAATTTCAGAAGGTTTTTTCTCAAAAAGCTTATATTCTGCAGGTATCCCCAAGGCCTCAAAGGCAGAATTATGCATAATTGGAGAAAAAGAATGCTTTACTGGATACCCTAAAAGTCCATATAAGCTCTTCTCACTCATCCCCCAAAACTATTGACCAGAAATAATCCCAATGTTGAGGTTGAAACCGAGAGAAAATAGGATAATTATAAATAAGGTAATCTTCTATCTCTTCTTTGGTTCTATAGACTTTCTGTTTTATTAAACCTTCTCCTACCTTTTTGCGACCGTAGATTAAATCCCAAAACTCTCTCCAGTCTTGAGGACTAAAAGAACCAAAAACATCCGGCAGAAAAAGTTTTAACTTCTCTTCTTTTTTTAAAAAAGTTAAAGGTGCCTTTCGGGAGGGACTAATATCTTCAGAGATATTATATTTGAGAATCTTCAGTTTAATCTTTAAAAACTCTATAAGGTTAGAAAAGTTTTGTCGGGAGATCTCATATAAAGAAGAATTTTTAAATTTTACTGCTCCTATAATTAGAAACAGCACTATAGTTAAGCCTATTAAGCTCTTGAAAAAACGCATTTACAAGAGTTTATTCAAAGCATCTAAATAAGCTCTTAGGGATGCTTCAATTATATCCGTACTTAAAGAGGTACCAGAAACAATTTTTTTACCCAACTTAAGCTCTACTCTCACTTGACCCTGAGCATCTTTTCCTGAGGTGAGGGCTTCTAATTTATATTGAAGAAGCTTAGGTCTTATTTTAGTAATTTTATCTACTGCTTTAAAACAGGCATCTACCGGCCCATCTCCAGAGGAAGTAGCCTCGATTCTCTTTCCTTTATATTCAAGAGCTACTTTAGCCTGGGGGGTAATATCTGTCCCACTTTCTACTCGAACGCTGAGAAGTTTAATTATATCTTTCCGAGGCCTTATCTCCTCCTCCACTATAGCTATTAAATCTTCATCAAAAACCTCTTTCTTTTTGTCAGCCAAAGCCTTAAATCTTTCAAAAATCAAGTCTAAGTGTTTTCTATCGAGCTTAAAACCAAGGTCTTGAAGTCTACGGAAAAGCGCATGCCTTCCAGAATGCTTCCCTAAGACTAAATGGGTTCCTGGCAAGCCAATATCTTTAGGATCCATAATCTCATAGGTAGTTCTTTCTTTTAAGATAGCATCCTGGTGAATCCCTGCTTCGTGTCTAAAAGCATTTCTTCCTACTATTGCCTTATTAGGAGCAACTAAAAATCCGGTAAGAATACTTACCAATTTAGAAGCTTTAAAAATCTCTCGGGTATTTACAGAGGTATATAATCCTTTAAATACATCCTTTCTTGTTTTTATAGCCATAACTATCTCTTCTAAAGAAGCATTCCCTGCTCGCTCTCCAATCCCATTTATAGTACAATGGACTTGTCTTGCCCCCGCTAAGACTGCTGAGAGAGAGTTAGCGGAAGCCAACCCTAAATCATTATGACAGTGAATAGAAATTATAGCCTTATTTATATTGGGAACATTATTTAGAATATCTCTTATCAAAGAAAAAATCTCCTGAGGATAAGAATAACCTACTGTATCAGGAATATTAATAGTCCTTGCTCCCTCTTTAATTGCAGTCTCAATCACTTTAAATAAAAAACTTCTCTCGGTACGGGTAGCATCCTCAGGAGAAAACTCTATATCACTACATAATTTTCTAGCTAACCTCACATAACGCTTAGCTATCCTTAATATTTCTTCTTCTCTCTTTTTAAACTTATATTTAAGATGAATCTTGGAAGTAGCCAAAAATACATGGATTCTTGGCTTTTTAGCCTTCTTTAAAGCAGAGCAGGCATACTCAATATCTTTTCTCAGGCAACGAGCTAATCCACAGATTATACACTTCTTTATCCTCTTAGATATCTCCTCTACAGCTTTAAAATCCCCAGGACTAGAGATAGGAAAACCTGCCTCAATTACATCTACTCCCAACTCTTGAAGTTGAAAAGCTACTTCTTGTTTCTGCTCAGGAGTCAAAGAGGCACCGGGAGCCTGCTCTCCATCCCTAAGAGTGGTATCAAAGATAATTACCTTCTCCATTTTTTCTCTTGGTAAGCCTTCTCCTCTAACTTACCTAAATTTCCTAACTCTAGATTCACCTTATCCAAGGCATCATCTTTCTTAACTTCCTTCCTATTTGTTCAATTAGATAGTCTTTCTCTTTCTTTCTTAAAGCAGAAAAAACAGGTCTTCCTGCCTGATTTTCTAAAATCCATTCTCGAGCAAACTCTCCAGACTGAATATCCTTTAAAATTTTCTTCATCTCTTCTTTTGTCTGAGAAGTAATAATTCTTTCTCCCCGAGTTAAGTCTCCGTACTCAGCAGTATCTGAAATAATCTGGCGCATCCCTGAGATACCTTTAGAATAAATTAAGTCAGTTATGAGCTTCAGCTCATGTAGGCACTCAAAGTAAGCTATCTCTGGCTGATAACCTGCCTCCACCAATGTCTCAAAACCCCTTTGAATTAATTTAGTCACTCCTCCACATAAAACCACCTGCTCTCCAAATAAATCAGTCTCGGTCTCTTCTTTAAAGGTGGTCTCAATCACGCCTGCTCTTGTGCCCCCAATCGCTTTAGCATAAGCTAAAGCAATCTGTTTCGCTCTCTTAGTAGCATCCTGATGCACTGCTACTAAACAAGGCACACCCTTCTTTTCTACATACATCTGGCGAACTAATGTCCCTGGACCTTTCGGAGCAACCATATAAACATCAACATCAGAAGGAGGTTTAATCTGATTAAAATGGATATTAAAACCGTGAGAAAAACCCAAAGCCTTTCCTTTAGTAAGAAAAGGCAAAATTTCCTCTTTATAGACCTTAGGTTGAAGATTATCTTGGACTAAAAAATGAATAACATCTGCCTCTTTAGAGGCTTCAGCTGCAGTTAAAGGGGAGAAGCCCTCTTTTTTAGCTAAATTATAATTTTGGCTTCCTTTAAGTTCAGCCACCACTACTCTTATTTTAGAGTCTCTCAAATTTAAAGCATGGGCTCTTCCTTGAGCTCCGTATCCAATGATAGCTACTTTCTTCTTCTTTAAAATCTCAAGTTTTGCATCTTTATCATAATATACCTTAGCCATTTCTCCTCCTTTCTCTTAGAATAAATCTACATAATAAATTTAAAAACAGTTCTTGCTCCCAAAGAGCGTTATATTTGGAATTTCCTTAGAGGTTAGAGTTTAGAGATTTCTTACTTAGTAATGGCAATCTTTCCTGTTCTTACCAGTTCTTTAATTCCTACTTCTTTTAAAGTACTTAGAAGAAACCTCACCTGATTATGGTCTCCGCAAAATTCAATTACGAAGTAGCCTTCTTTTTCCTCTAATATCTGGAAAGTCAAATTCTTCTTAAGCCCTGAAAGTTTTTCTCTTGCCTTATGGGTATTATTTATCTTTATTAAGAGGAGTTCTCTATCTATGTATTCTTTCTTAGTTAAGTCTACAACAGTAATCACATCTATAAGTTTATTAAGTTGCTTCTTTATCTGTTCTAAGATTCTCTCATCTTCAGCATTTACTACCATAGTTATACAGGATACTGTTGGGTCCGTTGTCTCAGCTACTGCTAAAGAGTCAATATTATAACCACGAGCTGAAAACAAAGAAGCAATTCTTGCCAATACTCCAAACCTATTCTCAACTAAAGCCTGTATTGTATGCTTCATCTCTCAACTTTTAAACTTCTGGCTTCTAAACTAATTAAGCCATCCCTCCAATCATCCTGTTTATGGCTTCTCCTGCTGGAACCATAGGAAAGACATTTTCCTCTTCCTCTACCCAGAAATCCATAACTACAGGACCCTGATGAGCCAAAGCTTCCTTTATAGCTTTCTTCACATCTTTTTCCTTGGTTATTCGAAACCCTTTTACTTTATAGCCTTCAGCCACTTTCACGAAATCAGGATTCTTTAAAGGAGTAGCTGAATACCGCCTCTTATAAAATAACTCTTGCCACTGTCTTACCATCCCCAAATAATGGTTATTAAGAATCGCTATTTTCACTGGGATATTATAAGTAGAAACTGTAGCTAATTCCTGAATGTTCATCTGAATTGAACCATCGCCAGCTATATCAAAAACAATTTTGTCAGGATTCCCTACTTGAGCTCCAACAGAAGCTGGAAAACCGTAACCCATAGTGCCTAGCCCTCCAGAAGATAAAAAGTGCCTAGGTAGATTAAATTTATAGAACTGGGCTGCCCACATCTGGTTTTGACCTACCTCTGTAGCAATAATGGCTTCTCCTTTAGTCTGATTATAAATTTCTTCTACTACATACTGAGGTTTAATCTTGCCCTGGGGAGACTTCTTGTACCTTAAAGGGTACTTCTTCTTATATTCCTCCAACCCCTTAAGCCAAGAAGAAGTAGAAGGCCTCTCCTTTATAACTTCCAGCAGAGCGCCTAAGACATTTTTAGCATCTCCCACTATAGGAATATCCACTTTTATATTCTTACTGATTGAAGTAGGGTCAATATCGATATGAATTATCTTTGCTTGAGGAGCAAAAGCATCTACCCTACCAGTTACTCGGTCATCAAATCTACAACCTATAGATATAAGAAGGTCTGCTTCAGTTAAAGCCATATTAGCATAGACTGTACCATGCATCCCCGGCATCCCTAAATACAGAGGATGCTTAGCCGGGAAAGAACCTAACCCCATAAGAGTAGTAGTTACCGGAGTATTTATCCTCTCTGCAAATTCTAAAAGTTCCTGGCAGGCCCCAGAGATAACTACCCCTCCTCCTGAGAGAATAACTGGCTTTTTTGCTTCCTTTATGGCTTTTGCCGCTTTCTTTATCTGCCCAGGATGACCGAAATAAGTAGGTTTATAACTTCTTATCTGGATAGTTTGAGGATAATTAAATTCTGTCTCTTGAAGTTGAATATCTACCGGCAAATCTATAAGCACAGGCCCTGGTCTTCCTGAAGAAGCTATGTAAAAAGCCTCCCTTATTGTAGGGGCTAACTCTTTTACATCCTTTATTAAATAGTTATGCTTAGTAATTGAACGGGTAATACCAGTAACATCTGCCTCCTGAAAAGCATCATTCCCTATTAGGGAAGTCTTAACTTGCCCAGTAATAGCTACTATTGGAGTTGAATCCATATAAGCCGTAGCAATCCCGGTAGTCAGATTGGTTGCTCCTGGACCAGAAGTAGCAATGCAAACCCCTACCTTTCCGGTAGAACGAGCATAACCGTCAGCAGCATGGGCAGCTGCCTGTTCATGGCGGGTTAGTATAAATTTTAGAGAAGCTTCATAAAGGCGATCAAATACAGGAAGAACCGCTCCTCCCGGATAACCAAAAATAACCTCTACATTTTCCCGAAGCAGACTCTCAATTAAAATTTGAGAACCTTTCATTGTCTCAATTATAGCACAAAAATTAAAATTCTTAAGACTTAAATATTGCTCCCTGAGAAGCTGAAGTTACTCCCTGAGAATATCTATATAAGTAACCTTTTACCTTAGAAGGCAGAATTTTAATTTCAGATTTCCGCTTATTCAGTTCTTCCTTAGTAAGAAAAGCCTCTATCCTTCTTTTAGGGATATCTATTAAGATATTATCGCCGTCTTTTAAATAAGCAATCAAACCTCCTGAGCTTGCTTCAGGAGAGATGTGACCTACGCAAGGACCTCGTGTCCCTCCAGAAAATCTTCCGTCAGTAATTAAAGCCACTTCTTTATGAAGACCCATACCTACAATAGCTGAAGTTGGAGAAAGCATCTCTCTCATCCCCGGACCACCTTTTGGGCCTTCATATCTTATTACCACTACATCTTTCTTTTTAACAACTGAGTCTAGAATTGCTCTCATTGCAGATTCTTCAGAATTAAATACCCGTGCCTTTCCTTCAAACTTGAGCATATCCTTATCTACAGCAGATTGCTTAACTACACATCCCTCCTCAGCTAAATTACCATAAAGTATAGCAATCCCTCCTTCTCTATGGTAAGGCTTGCTTAAAGGCCGAATTACCTCTTCATCGTAGATAGAAGACTCCTTAGCAATCTCTCTTACAGTCTTTCCTGAGACAGTAATATTATCTTTCAATTTAGGAAGAAGTCTTTTTAGAACAGCAGGAATTCCTCCAGCCCAATCTAAATCTTCCATAAAGTATTCCCCAGCTGGCCTTAAATTACAAATATTGGGAGTAGTTTTAGATAACCTATCAAAATCTTTCAAGGTTAACTCAACCCCTGCCTCCTTAGCTATAGCTATAAGATGAAGAACTGTGTTAGTTGAACCCCCTAAAGCCATATCTACTCTTATAGCATTCTCTAAAGAATTTCTATTTATTAACTTTCGAGGGACTAAACCTTTCTTTACTAGACTCACAATCCTGCGTCCACTCTCGTAAGCAATTCTTTTCTTTCTACTTAAAACTGCTAAGGTAGTTGCACAGAAAGGAAGAGATAGACCCATAGCCTCAAACAGACAAGCAGTAGTATTAGCGGTATATAAACCCTGACAAGCTCCACAAGAAGGACAAGCCTCCCTCTCCAGATAAAGCCTCTCTTTCTCAGAAATTTCTCCTTTCTTAAATCTTCCTACCGCTTCAAAAGTATCTCTCACTAAAGAAAGTCTCCTCTTCCCAAACCTTCCAGAAAGCATAGGTCCAGCGGTAACTACGATAGTAGGGATATTTACTCTTAAAGCACCCATCACCATACCAGGATTGATTTTATCACAATTAGTAAGAAGCACTAACCCATCTAAACTATGAGCAGAAACTATTGTCTCAATTATATCAGCAATTAATTCTCGAGAAGGAAGAGAATACTTCATCCCTGAATGACCCATAGCTATACCATCACAAATTCCCGGAACTCCGAAGATAAAAGGACTGCCTCCTGCATTTTCTATCCCCCTCTCAATAAATCTTTCTAACTGGCGCATATTTGTATGTCCAGGGATTAAATCAGTAAAGGAAGAGGCAATCCCAATAAAAGGCCTATTAAGATGAAAAGGAGAAATCCCACTTCCATAAAGAAGAGCCCGATTAGGCATCCGTTCTAACCCCTTTTTTATTTTATCTGACCTCATTTCTCCTCCTTAAGTTAAGAAAAAGCACCAGTGAAAATATCTTTAATAAGCTGGTGCACTCCTCCTAATAATATTAATCTGCTCCTTCTAATTCTCCCAATTCTTTAAGCTTAAAAAACTCCTCTTTTGACTTCTTAACGCTAACCAGCTCTACATATTTATCTACCAACTCTTTAGTATTCTCTACTTTGAGTTGTCTGAAGAGAAAATCAAACTCCTCCTCTAACTTAGAAGCGATGTTCTCTTTTATATCCTTAGATAAAGAAAATAATTCTTTCTTAAAGGGACCTAAAGCTTTCTTTCGAGTTTTATAGATAAATTGTTCTTCTGTATCCTGAGGCTTTTTTTCTGAGGAGAGATTCTTTCTAATCCAGGAATAAATCTCCTCTTTCAAGGTAAGAGGTAAATTATCATAGACTATATTCTGAAATTGGGTAGCTAAATGAATCTCAGCACATCCTTCTTGGGGAAACTTATGGAAAGCCTCAGAAGGAAGAGTTGAGGCTCCGTGCTGGACTGCTCCAGCTAGCCCAAATTCTTTTTGGGCAACTTCTGAGAGAGTCCTTAGAGTATCAAAATCTATTTTAACTTTAGCTAAACTCCCATCAGGCAGAACCACCCCTCCATGGGATGTTCCAGTTTGAACACTTATCTTAGAAATTCCCTTAAGAGAGCCTATATACTCTAAATAACCCTTCATAAAGGCTCTTAGCTCCTGGGGAGTAGAATTTTTACCTCCTACTTCTCCAATCTCCCCGCCAATACTAATCTCTATGCCTTGGGGCTGTTTTTCTCTTATAAATTTGGTAAATATGCCACATACTTCAAAGTTTAGCCTCTGTTGTTCTATTAGGCTTTCTTTAGCTAAATCTACTAAGGTTGAAGAATCAATGTCAATATTATAGAAGCCTGCGGAAATTGCTTCTTCTATCAAAACTTTAAGAGAATCTATTTCTTTTTGAGGATTGGTTAGGTAATTTTTAGCTTTTACCTGAAAATGGTCCCCTTGGATAAATACTGGACCTCTAAAATTCTCTTTTATGGCTGAAGCCAAAATAATACTTGTATACTCAAGAGGTCTTTGAGCGGTATAGCCTATTTCAGATTTGGCTATCTCAAAGATAAACGCTCCTGCATTATATCTCTTAGCTACTCTAAATATTGCTGAAGAGGCTGGATAGGTAAAAGTCCTTAAGTTTATAGCTGGTACAGTAAAACCTGAAAATTCTCTTCTTCCTCTTGCCTCATAAAGAGCCTGAATAGAAGAAGGAAAAATTCCTAACTCTCTAGCTACAGTATAAATTATCCAGAAACATAGGCTCCTTATCTCAGAATTAGATGAAAGAACGATGTTTTCTACCAATAAATCCATATCTTTCTTAAGCAACTCTTTATCCCTAATTCTAATATCTTGAGCCTCTACTATAATTGCTTCCAGATTCTTAAAAAGCTCCTGAGCATCCTTGAAAATCATAACAACCCTCCTCTAATCTCTAAGTTTCTATTAACTCAACATCCCATAAAACCCTACACCTCATAATACAGAAAGCAAGGTTTTAACCAATAGACTCATATAAGTTCTCAATTTTCAATTATTAATTTCTAATGAATTTTTAATTATTTAATTTCTGAACTTCTCCAAGACTGCCCTAAAAATATCTATAACTAAGCAAACACAAAAATATT
>CAZSAI010000027.1:6743-12070 GCA_964604895.1 uncultured Planctomycetia bacterium | reverse complement strand
GAAGGAAGAGGGGAGACAAATTCCATAAATTCTTGGGTCTTAGGATGAAATAGACCCAACTTATGAGAGTGCAAGAAAAGGCGTTCAGCTCTTCTTCCTCCATATTTTGTATCTCCTATAATAGGATGGCCTAAGAAAGAAAGGTGTACCCTTAGCTGATGCATCCTTCCGGTCTTAGGCTTAAGAAGAAGATAAGAGAGGTTAGCTTTTCTTTCTAAAACTTTATAAGATGTAGAGGCCTTCTTTGCTCCTATGAAACTCACTTTCATCTTAGGTTTATAGTTAAACCTTTTTAAAGGAAGCTCAATTATCCCCTCTTCCTCCTTAAAAACCCCTTCCACCAAAGCAAAATATTCTTTAACTATTTTCCTTTCTCTAAATTGAGAAAGTAAGTTAAGATGAGAAAGGTTATTTTTTGCTAATACCATAACTCCCGAGGTAGCCTTATCTAAACGATGAACTACCCCTGGCCGAGCAAGAGAGATGGATGATAACTTAATATCTCTTAAGATAAGATCCCCCACTACTGAAGGCTCTCCTCCTTTTACTGGATGCACTATCACTCCTTGAGGCTTATCTACAACCACTATGTCCTCATCTTCATAAATGATAGGTATATTTAGTCTTATCAAAGAAATATTTTCTGACTTCTCTTTTTCCAAAAATACTTCTATTAAGTCTTTCTTCTTAAGACTGTAAGAAGGACTCTTACTTAGGCCATTTACTTTTATTTTTTCCTTTCTTATTAAGTTCTTAAGATAAGAACGGGATAGATCCTTAAGTTTCTCAGAAAGGTACTTATCTAGACGAAAACCCTCAAATTCTCCTTCTACTACAAATTCTCTTTTCTCCATCTATTTATCCTCAGATGCCGAAAGATAAAAAATATACATCCCAGAGTTATAAAAGTATCAGAAAGATTAAACACTGGCCAGAATCCTAAATCAATATAATCAACCACTGCTCCTAAAAATACTCTATCGTAAAGATTAGACAAAGCTCCTCCTAAAATCATAGCTAAAAAAATCTTCTCTTTTAAAGAAAAATCGGCCTTAAATATCCAAATTATAAAAAATATTACAAAAACCAAACCAATAAAAATTAAAAAAAGAGTGTTTCCTTTTAAAATCCCAAAAGCAGCTCCTCGATTATAGACCAATCTTAAAAGTACTATATCTCCAATTAAAGGATATGGTTTATTAAAGATAAAATTGGCAAGCAGATATTTTTTTAGGAGAAAATCTGAGGAGAAAAACAATAAAGAAAAAAATAGTATTACTAAATAACTAACTCTGCTCCCTCTCAAGATTTTCCTGACATTTAGTGCAGAATCTTACATAGGGCAGAACATCTAATCTCCTCTTAGGAATAGGCTTTCCACAACCTTCACAGATACCGTAACTGCCATCTTCTATCTTTCTTAAGGCTAAATCTATTTCTCTTAACACTCCCATCTCGTTAGAAGCTAACCCTAAAGAAAAATCTCTTTCAAAATTATCAGAGGCTACATCAGCTAAATGGAAAGAATGTGAAGATATATCTCCAGAAGCCTCAGCTTGAGTCTTCATCAGAACATCCTCTGATAAACTCTTTATCTCCTCAGAAACCTCATCTCTTAACTTAAGCAATTTCTCCTTATAAACCTTAAGTTCTTTCTTAAGAAGTTTTTTTCTCATCAGGCTTCCTCCTTATTTTTTAAACTCTCTACCAAACACCAACCTTAGGAAATCTCCCTCAATACAGAAATACAGCGAGAACAGACTTCTTTAAATTGCTCATCTCTTCCTACCTCTTCTCTCCAATTCCAACAACGCAAACATTTCTTGCCCTTGGCTCTCTCTACCTTCAAAGAAAACCTCTCTGCTTTCTCCACCGAAACTTTAGAGACTATAAAAACTTCTCGCAAAATATCCTCTCTCTTTTTTAAAAATTCAAAATCTGAAGAGCCCGCTTCTATCACAACTTCTGCTTCCAAGGAGCTCCGGATTAAGCCCTGGCTTCTCTTCTCCTCCAAAGCCTTAAGAGTCTTCTCTCTCAAATCAAATATCTTTCTAAACTCCGACTCTAACTGATTGTTCTTAAAACCACTGTAATCAGGCCACTCTGAAAGAAAAACTGAATCTTTCTTATTTTCCTCTTTAAGATAAGAGTAAGCTTCCTCAGCGGTAAAACTTAATATCGGAGCTATTACTTTAATTATAAAGTTTATAATATAATAAAGAACAGTTTGGGCTGAACGTCTCTCTAAAGAATTAGGCGAAAAAGTATATAGCCTATCTTTTAAAATGTCAAGATAAAAAGAACTCAAAGTGATATTGCAAAACTCATAAATCTTCTGATAAACCTTATAAAACAAGAACTTATCATAAAAAGCCTCTATTTCTGAAAGAAGGTTAGCTGTCATTGAAAGGAAAACTTTATCTATCTCTAAAAGGCTCTCCTCAGCCACTAAATCCTTTTGGGGTTCAAAATCAAAAAGATTGCCTAGAATAAATCTTAGGGTATTTCTTATCTTCCGATAAGCCTCCACTAACTGAGAAAGGATAGCTTCAGACAAACTTACATCATCAGTATAATCACTGAAAGTAACCCACATTCTTAAGATTTCCGCTCCATATTTTTTTATTATCTCCTGAGGAGAAATAATGTTGCCCTGAGACTTAGACATCTTCCTTGCTTCTATATCCACCACAAAACCATGAGTAAGAACACTCTTAAAAGGAGCTTTTCCCTCCAAAGCTACAGAGGGAATTAAAGAAACCTGAAACCACCCTCGGTGCTGGTCAGAACCTTCAAGATAAAGGTCTGAAGGAAAAGTTAAGAAAGGATTTTGTTTAATTACTGCATAAAAGCTTGCCCCAGACTCAAACCAAACATCCAAGATATCATTTTCTTTTTCAAACTCCTTCCCTCCACACCTGCACTTAAACTCAGGATTAAGAACTTCTTCTACCTCTATCTCAAACCAACAACTACTTCCTTTTTCTCTCACAATCTTAGAAAAGTTTCTAATTATTGCCTCCTTAAGAATAACTTCTCCACAATTTTTACATCTTAAAGCTGGAATAGGCACTCCCCACAATCTCTGGCGGGATAAACACCAATCAGGTCTTAAAGAAACCATAGAAGAAATCCTCTCCCTTCCTTGGGGAGGAATCCAAACTACTTTTTCTATCTCCTCCAACAACCTTTTTCTTAAATCTTTAATATCAATACCTAAAAACCATTGTTCAGTGGCTCTAAAAATTAAAGGATTTTTACACCGCCAACAGTGAGGATAAGAATGGGTTATCTTCTCAGCTAACAAGAGAGTTCCTAGGCCTTCCATTTTTTGGATAAGAAGAGGATTTATTTCAGTAACCCTTAGCCCAGAAAATTCTCCACAATTTCGAAAATAGCCTTTCTCATCTACAGGCATAAGCACCTCTAAGGAATATTTTTTTCCTATCTGAAAATCTTCCTCACCATGCCCAGGAGCAATATGGACACAGCCTGAACCTTCAGAAGAAGAGACAAAATCAGCTAAGATTATTTGAGAATTTCTTTCTAAAAAGGGATGTTTAGCTAACTTTCCCTCTAAATCTGCTCCTTTAAATTTCTTCAATACTTGAGAGGTCTCTCTGAAAACTCTACTATCCAAATCCTCCTTTAGAGTTTCAGCAAAAACAAAAATACCTTTAGAATTTTTCACTAAAATATATTCTAAATCTGGATGTAGAGCTACAGCTACATTAGAGATAAGAGTCCAGGGAGTAGTAGTCCAAACTACCAAATAAACTTCCTCTTTCAAATTAAAAATACTCTCTTCTAACTTAAACTTAACATAAATAGAATCGGAAACCTTGTCTTTATATTCTACTTCAGCTTCAGCTAAAGCAGTGTTACAGTCTAAACACCAGTTAACTGGTTTAAGTCCCCGATAAATATAACCTTGACTTACCAAATTAGCTAACAACTCTAAAACCGCTGATTCATATTGAGGTTGTAAAGTAAAATAAGGCCTTTCCCAATCAGCAAATACTCCCAATCTTACAAAATCCCTCTTTTGAATCTCTGTATATTTTAGGGCAAATTCTTGAGCCTTCTTTCTAAACTCCTTCTGATTTACCTCATCTTTTCTTACCCCTAATTCTTCAAGTAGTTTTATCTCCACAGGAAGACCATGACAGTCCCAGCCGGGAATAAAAGGTACAGAATAACCACGTTGAGCCTTATATTTCACCACAATATCTTTAAGAATTTTATTTAAGGCATGACCTATGTGGATTTCTCCATTGGCGTAAGGAGGTCCATCATGAAGAATATACAAAGGTCCTCTTTGAGAAGAAGCCAACTTAGCATAAACTCTCTTCTTTTGCCAAAGTTCCAAAATCCTTGGCTCCAAAGAACGAAGATTAGCTCTCATTGAAAAAGAAGTCTTCGGCAAGTTTAAAGTCTTTGAATAATCCATAAACTTTTTAGCTTAACCTATCTTTTATTAAAAGAGAAAGTTTCCTTCTTACTCTATAGGGAATAACCCTCTTAGGAGTTACTATAGAATCTTTAAGAGCCTCTTTACAGAAACATTTTCTCTCCAAAGTTATCCGAGGGATTAAAAGTCTTAAAACTTTTTTAGCATTCTCTACATTTTTCAACAAATTCTTAATTACTAATTCTGCAGTTACCTCCTCTTCAGCAGAACGCCAACAATCGTAATCAGTAACTGCTGCTAAAGTAGCATAACAAATCTCGGCTTCCCTAGCTAATCTTGCTTCAGCCATATTAGTCATACCAATAATATCAGCTCCCCACATCCTGTAAAGATTAGACTCAGCCAAAGTAGAAAATTGAGGTCCTTCCATATTAAGATAAATACCCCCGAAGTGTACTGAAAGACCTTGTTCCTTTACTGTATTATATAATAACTCAGATAATTCTGGACATACTGGTTTGGAAAAACTTATATGAGCAACAATCCCTTCATCAAAAAAAGTATATTTTCTAGCTTGATTTGTTCTATCTATAAACTGAGTGGGAATTACAAAATCTAGGGGTTTAATCTCCTCCTTCAAAGACCCACAAGCTGAGACAGAGATAATTCTTTCTACCCCTAACATCTTCATCCCATAGATATTAGCCCTGTAGTTTATCCCCGAAGGAAGAATCCGATGGCCTCTTCCATGACGAGGTAAGAAAACTATTTCTTTCTCTCCTAATTTTGCCAACAGAAACTTCTCAGAAGGCCTTCCAAAAGGAGTATTTATCCTCACCCATCTCTTATCTTCTAAACCTTCTATATCATAAAGACCACTTCCTCCAATAATCCCTACTTTACTCATAAAATCCTC
>CAZSAI010000027.1:0-6733 GCA_964604895.1 uncultured Planctomycetia bacterium | reverse complement strand
CCTATTATGTAATGAAGGAAAGCCTCAATTTTTTACTCATAAAATCCTCCTTTTACTCTCTCCTTTTACTCTCTTCACAGATTACCTACTTAACTCTTCTCCTCTCCTGGTAGCTCTCCTGATAGCTTCTTTAATTATCTTCTTTAAGCCTTTCTCTTCAAAATAACTAAGGGCTGCCTCAGTAACCCCTCCAGGAGAAGCAACTTTACTTACCAATTCTAAAAAATCATCTTCTTCCGAAAGAAGTTCTGAGGTGCCTTTTAGAGTATTAAATACTAAAAAATGGGCCTCTTTTTTAGAGAAACCAAGGTTTAAACTTGCTTCCTCCAAGCAGTAAAGAAAATAAAAGATATAACCCGGACCACTCCCTGAAATAGCAGTAAGAGCATTAATGTAGTTTTCTTTTAAGATGAGACAATTTCCTATACTCTCAAAAATTTTCTTTGTCTTCTTTAAATCAGAAAAAGTAGCATATCTGCCTTTACAGATACCAGATAAACTCTTACCTACCTTGGCTGCTAAGTTAGGCATTACTCTCACCACCCGGGGTCTTCTGCCAATAATCTTTTCAATAAAAGAAGTGGTTATCCCTGCAGCTATAGAAATTATTAACTGATTTTTATAAGAGACTCTTATAGAATCTAAAACTTCTCTTATATCTTGGGGTTTTACAGCAAGTATAAGGGTCTTAGAGAAAGAAATTAACTCTTCTAAACTTTCAGCTACTTTAGAAGGAGAAGTAAGTCTCAATTTAGAAAGTTTGCTCTTTTTCTTATCATAGACGCAGATACTTTCTCTTCTATAGTTAGAAACCAACCCTTTAACTAATGCCTTTCCCATGTTACCATAGCCAATTATTCCTATCATCTCTCCCTATTTTTAGGGATTAAATTAACACAAAAAAAAGTGACTGTCAATTTAAAGAAGAAAATTTTACAGAACTTATCAGGAAGGCTTAAGAGTAAAAGAAGAAGGAAGATAAAATAAGAGCTTTCCTAAATAAGAAAGTAGTAAAAACATCTTATCTCTCTGAGAAATATGGGTTATCTTAAGACCTCCTATATAACCTGAGTCTGTAGGCTTAAGCCACCTCAAAGAAGCTTTAAATCTCAATACTTCTTCTCCTAACCTTAGAAATACCTCCAAATCCTTAGCATCTATCTTAGAGAGACTCTCAAACCCAATCCCTTCGGGAGTAAAATCCCTTACTTTTATAGGGATATAAGAGGAGCCATTTTTTCTTAATTGAGCTTCCCACTCTTGAGGAATTCTTACAAGATTCCTTCGCTCCTCCATACCATATAAGTTTACCATAAAAATAGCAAATTTTCAAACCCATAACCTATTGATTCCCAAAATGTTACTTTAAGGAAGAAAACGCTTTCTTAAAAATACTTAAGAGAGCTCTCTTATCTAAAGAGGGGATTACTTTTAGAGAGAATTAGCTTTTTGATAAACGCGCCCGGCCTGACTCGAACAGGCAACCCTCTGCTTAGCTTACCACTCCGAATTTCTTCGGCCCTCACCTTTTCTTAAGAAAAGAAAAAGTGAAGTTGTGGTCTGGACTATGTCTTGACCATCTCAGGTCTGTGGCATATAGTCTCTGAGGATCCCTTTATATCAAAGTAAGCAGAGGCCCATTTTATGTGTTTACTTTGATTATTACTAGGTTTGTCAAAACGGATAGTTTTTGGACAATTAGAAGTGTTGGACACATATAACACCTTCTTTTTCTCAGGACAATAAATAGCGTAATAGTCAAAATCTTCTCTCTTATAGTGCCGAGTATGAATCCCTTTTTTATCCACCCAGCTTGTTCTGAATTTTACCTCGATAGTACCGTTCCTTTTCAGATGAGCATATTTTACTTGAATCTTTACAACTCTACCATTTTTTAATACTGCTAACAAATCGTAATGTTGGTGCTCAGAAATAGGTATACACGGTACATACCCTTTTTCTACTAAATCAGAAATAACATTTGTAAGTCCTATATCCGCTTTGACTTTTGTATGATGCACTTTCACCTCCTCTCTTTAAATCTTGCCTCTGCCCTTTGATATAAAAGTTTCCTGCAAGTGATCCTCCTTTTCCTTGGGAAAAGGTAGGACTTCCTTGCATACAGCCACATCCACTCTATGCGTTCACTTCCGCATAGAGGCTCCCTTTTGAAGGCAGATGCTCTATCCTGTTGAGCTACGGGCGCATCTCTAACTTCCATAGAAATTTTACCATAGATTGGAAAAGTCTCAAGTATTTAGTTACCTTTCTTTATTTATATAATAATTAAAGGCGTAAAAATACCTCTTAATACTTTCTGCAGAAGACTTATACTCATTATCAAACCATAAAAAGTCTGCTAAAATCTCTCTTAGGCGCAAAATCTCTCGAAGGCGAGTTCTATTTTTTCCATCCTTAATAGTTAAATCTAAAAGCTTAAATACTCTTAGAGAAGCTTCTCTGGCATAATCCTCTCTATTTTTGCCCTTCCAGTTTATTGCTCTTATAACCTCACTGCCTATATTTGCTAACTGCTCAAGTAAAGTTAACTTAAACCATCTCTCTTCCAAAGCTTGAGAATAACTACTCATCTCTGAACCAATTTGTTTACTATCCTCTGAATCTTCTCTCTTATCTGAGGATTATCAACACCTCTTGTGAGATTTCCTATAGATGGTTTCAAATTAATCACCGAATCAAATTCTATCCATTCTGCCGGCTCTAAATCTGGATAGAGGTTAATGCCCCACAAATTTTCCTGCCTAGAGCCATTTTTTAGAAGAAGCTCTTCCTCATCAGAATGAAGCTGACCCCCTACTACCATTATTTCTTTTTCCACATCTACAACCGCCTTAACTAAGTCTCCAAAAGTATCTTTAGCTATCTCCTTCAACTCTTCTAAAGAAACTTCTTTTCTAATCAACCTCATCTTACCCTCTAATACACCCGTGTTAGTTATAATTTTATAGGTTAGTTTTTCTGGTCGGGAGGGTGGGATTTGAACCCACGACCCCATGGTCCCAAACCATGTGCGCTAATCCAGACTGCGCCACCTCCCGAGATAATAATTATCTCCTCAACTCTTACCTCTTACTCTAAAGAGCCCACTTCATCAACTGAGCTTTTTTCTCCCCAGCAAAGCGGAAAAGATTATACAAAAACTAATCTTTCTTTGCAAGCACCAATACATTGCTTCCTAATCCAGATCCAAGATATGCAATCCTATAATCTGACATAAAGATATGCTTAATCTTACTTCTTCCTTTTTTAATCAAAATCTAAAATATGCTTTTTAAGATATGCTCTAACTTTTTTCAAAGCTTTGCATCTATGGCTTATCCTATTCTTAAAAGAAGGCTTAAGCTGGGCTGTAGTTTTTTTATATTGAGGAAGAAAAAATACTGGGTCATAACCAAATCCATACCTTCCTTTAGGTTTAAAAGCAATAAATCCAGACAAAAAACCTTGAAATCCTCCTAATACCTTGCCCTTATAGGCTAAAACTATCCAAGAAATAAATTTAGCTCCTCTCTCTGCTCTGGAGACTCCCTCTAACTCCTTAAGGAGCTTATCAATATTCCTCTTATCAGTAGATTTTTTCCCAGCAAACCTTGAAGAAAATATTCCCGGTCTACCTCCTAAGGCTCTGACTTCCAAACCCGAATCCTCACCTAAAGCTAAACACTCATAAAAAGAAGAAGTAAGTTTTGCTTTTTTTTCAGCATTCTCATAAAAAGTCTTTCCATCTTCTGCTATCTTTGGCTTCTTTTTAAAATCTAAAAGGCACCTTATCTTAAAGGGTAAATCTTCTAAAATAGATTTAATCTCTCTAAACTTCTTCTTATTAGCAGTTGCTACTACTAATAGCTTTGGCCTTTTCTTCTTTAGTTTTTTGCCCATCTTCTACAACTTTTAAATTAATAAAATATCTCCAAAAATCCTTCTTTCTTCTTCTATAATCTTAGCTATACCCTCTTTAGCCAAATCCAACATACCATCTAAGATATTCTTAGAAAAACTTCCCCTCTCAGCCGTACCCTGAATCTCTACAAATTCAAACTCAGAGTTCATTACTACATTCATATCTATCTCTGCTTTAGAATCTTCAAGGTAATTGAGATCAAGAAGAAGTTTACCTTCCACCATACCTACACTGATTGCTCCTAAATACTTATAAACAGGGATTTCTCTAATCCTGCCTGAGCTTTTTAACTTACTCAAACAATCTATCAAAGCTACAAAACCTCCCATAATAGAAGCAGTTCGGGTTCCTCCGTCAGCTTGAATAACATCACAATCAATCCAAATAGTAATTTCTCCTAGTTTAGTTAAATCTATTATGCTTCGGAGAGCTCGACCAATTAATCTTTGAATCTCGAAACTTCTCCCTGAAACTCTCTCTCTGGAAATTCTTGTCTGAGTAGAACGAGGAAGCATACCATATTCAGCAGTAAGCCAACCTTGGGCTTTACCTCTTAAAAATAAAGGAACTGATTCCTCCACTGAAGCAGTGCAGATAACTCTAGTCTGGCCTAATTCAATTAAACAGGAACCCTCAGCATTCTCTATGAAATTTCTCTTAAACTCAATTTTTCTTATCTGGTTAAAATCTCTACCATCCCTCCTCATCTTTGCCTCCATTCTCTCTGATAGAAAAAGTAAACTTTTCTTAATTGTCTCAAGTAAGGAGAATTTCTTCCATTTCCCTGGGAACAAATCCCAAACCATTCATCATTAAACCAACCATCAGGTGAAGGACCTCGCCAGGCTCCCCTTCTTCTATCGTGAATTCTTCCTGAGCCACACTGCCACCAAGGATCGAGCCAAGTATGAATAATCCCTCCGATAGCATTACCTACACCTCTTGCTCCAAAACGGTTCCTCTTAATACTTCTCCAACAGCCTCTATGGTATCTCAGTTGAAGTAACTCATCTTCGCGCCTCTTCTTTTGGTTATAAGCATCCACTCCATATTCAGTAATTAAAACTGGACGGTCAAAATCGAATTTAACTGTTCTATATAAACTATCAAAGCCAAAAGGACCCAGATAAGCGTTAAAGCCTACAAAATCTAATTCAGGAGTATACTGAGCATAGTACTTTAAAAAAGAGGTAGTAGCATTACAAATCCCCACGGGATGGTCCGGATCTAAAGAATGTATAAGTCTTGCTACCTCATTAACAAACTTAGCAAATTCCTCAGGATAGAACCGAGCATTAGTATTATTAAATGTTGAATTCTCATAATTTCCAGAAACATCATTTTCATTACCCAGAAGCCAAACCAAAATGTAAGGCTCATCCTTAAACTCTAAAACCATCTTTCTTACATCATTAATCATATTTTCGAGATGCTGAGGGTTAGTATAATCTGTTCCTTTTCTCCAGCTTGCTCCTGAACCCCGGCAGTAAGCTCCTAAAAAATTCCCCATAATAACCCTTATACCAAACCTATTATATAAATCTCTAAGAAGTTCTTTATTTATATTAGTAGGATGATATATTCTTATAGTATTTATGCCCATCTCTTTCAAAAGCTGAAAATCACCTATTACTTTTTCATCCCTATCTCTTCTGTTATTCTTATTCTCATCAACCCAAGCTTCATAAGCAGTATCATTTATCTCGTTATTATTGAAATCATAACTCATCCATTTATTAGAAAAATCTAATCTATCTCCCACTTTAACGGGCTCATAAGTTATTCCCTTTATTAGGTAAGGAGAACCCTCTAAGAGAAGTTGCCAATGACCATTAGAATACTTTATTAGCTGAACTTTGCCTTCTCCTCTCTTCTCAACAATGCTTAAATCCTCAGCTACACTACAGAAAGAGATAAATCCCAAATAGTAAGTAATAAAGATTATTAACCTTAAACTTTTAAGTCTTGAAGCCTGACTATTCAATATTTTCATATATATCTACCCCTCTTGAATCTATCCCTACAATTAGAGGGAAGTCTTTTACCTCTAACCTATATATAGCTTCAGGGCCTAACTCTCCAAAAGCCACTAACTTTTTAGATAAAACTTTTTTAGCTAAGAGGGCTCCGCATCCAGAAGGAGCAAGAAAATAAATAGCTTTATATTTTTTAAGTAATCTTCTTACAGTTAAGCTTCTTCTTCCTTTCCCAATCATCCCCCTCAATCCCCTCTTCAGGAGAGGCTCAATAAAACCATCCATCCGTAAAGAGGTAGTTGGCCCGCAAGAACCAATGACTCTCTCTTTAGGAGCAGGGGTAGGACCGCAATAATAAATTATACTCTCCTTTAAATTAAAGGGAAGTTCAGCGTCTCTCCTAATTAGTTCTACTAACCTCTTATGAGCTTGGTCCCTGGCTGTATAAATTATACCTGAAAGATAGAGAAATTGACCAGCTTCTAGATTCAGCAATTTCTCTAAAGTTAAAGGGGTCTCTATCCTTAACATTTATCCAGGTTCTAAATATCTATCCTGGCAGTTCTTAAAGCCCAACAGCTTACATTAACTCCTACAGGCAAACCAGCTATATGGGTAGGAGCACTCTTTATCTTTACAGCTAAAGCAGTGGTTCTGCCTCCTAAACCCATAGGGCCTATATTCAAAGAATTTATTCGCCTAAGTAGTCTCTTCTCTAAAGAAGCTAAGAACTTATCTTTATTAGGTTTATCTATTCTCTCTATCAAAGCCTTTTTAGCTAAAAGTAAGCAAGAATCAGAACTTCCCCCAATACCTACTCCTACAACGAAAGGAG
>CAZSAI010000026.1:0-12095 GCA_964604895.1 uncultured Planctomycetia bacterium | reverse complement strand
TATCCAAAATTTCCAAATTCTTAATCCTTTCAAAATCTCCACTGTAAGGAGTAGGTACACTAGAATCAATAAGCTTTTTATAAGTAAATTCTACATCTTCGGCAGTAAACTCCCCCCCATCGTGCCAAAAAACCCCCTTTCTTAAATAAAAGATAATCACCTTCCCTTCTTCTTGAATTTCCCAAGATTGAGCTAAGTCTCCTACCAAGTTGAGGTCCTCATCATACTTTAGGAGTCCATTAAAGATAAAAGAGCAAACCTCAGCTGAGGCTGAATCTGAAGCTAAGATGGGGATTAGAATACGAGGTGAGCCAATACTTCCAATAATAATAGCATCTCCCTTATCTTGAGAAAAAATCAAATAGGGAAGAAAGAGGAAAAAGAAAAAGAAAACTCCTCTCACTGATTTTTGGGAAGCTGCCTAGGTTCTCCTACATCTTGGGACGGTTTTTTCTCGAATTCTTCTCTGGCTTGGTGAGGTTTCTCTTTCTCCTTAGGAGTAGGTTCTTCTTGAGATTTAGTCACTTCTTCTGAAAACTTTTCTCTCTCAAAGATAGACAAACCTCTCTGCTTAGATAAAAAAGCTAAAGTTGTAGAAGTTATAAAAAATAGGATAGCTAAAGTAGTGGTGGTCTTGACTAAAAAAGAAGAAGTCTTTGTTCCAAATAAAGACTCAGCACCAGCTAAAGCCTCAACCAAACCTCCGCCTCTTCCTCTCTGAACAAGAATTACTATTACTAAAAGAATACTTACTATTATATGTAGGGCTAATACTAAATTATACATTTCAGGATTTTATAGACTTCTCTACAATTTGAGAGAAAGTCTCTACTTTCAAAGAAGCTCCTCCTACCAAAGCCCCGTCAATATCTTCTTCAAGAATCAGACCTTCTATATTTTGAGGATTTACACTGCCTCCGTAAAGAATAAGAATGTTTTGAGCCAAGCTCTTAGAATAAATCTCTTCTAAAAGTCCTCTAATATATTTATGGACTTCTTGAGCTTGATTGGGAGTAGCGTTCCTGCCTGTGCCGATTGCCCAAACTGGCTCATAAGCTACCACCACTTTAAATGCTTCTTCCTGAAGAATATCTTTAAAAGCTCCTCTTATATGGTCTTCTACCACCTGAAAAGTCTCTCCTTTCTCTCTTTCCTCTAAAGTCTCGCCTACGCAGACTATAGGAGTAAGCCCAAAAGAGAGGGCTGATTTTATTTTTCTATTTACAGTCTCATTAGTCTCAAAGAAGTATTTTCTTCTTTCAGAATGTCCAATTATTACAAAACTACATCCTACATCCTTAAGCATAGGAGCTGAGATTTCTCCGGTAAAAGCTCCTTCCTTCTCCCAGAATAAATCTTGAGCTCCTAGTTTTATGCTTGAATCTTCTATTACTTTTTTAACCTCAGATAAAACAGTAAAGGGTGGACAAATTACCACACACCCTTCCTGAAAAGGCCTGCCTATCCTTTCTCTCAATCCTAAAGCCAGGGCCTTTGCTTCCTCAATCCTCTTATGCATCTTCCAGTTTCCAGCAATTAATCTCATCCGCATAATTCCTCAATTAGATTTATTAGGGATAGCTGCTAATCCAGGAAGTTCTTTTCCTTCTAAGAATTCCAAAGAAGCCCCTCCCCCAGTAGAGACATGAGTTAATTTATCTTTAACCCCAAATTTCTTGGCTGCTGAAGCTGAATCTCCACCACCTACAACTACTGTAGCTTTAAGCCCACTTAAACACAAAGCTATCTCTCTGGTGCCTTGGGAATAGTCCTCTTTCTCAAAAATTCCTAAAGGACCGTTCCAAAGAACTGTCTTAGCATCTCCTAAAGCTTCTTTATATTTCTCTATAGTCTTAGGACCTATGTCCACTCCTATAAAACCTGAAGGTATAAAGTTCTCTTCAGTAATTTTAGCTGTCTGAGGTTTTTCTATATCTTCCACACATAAGTGGTCAAGAGGAAGAAGAATCTCTACTCCTTTATCCTTTGCCTTATTAAGAATCTCTTTAGCTAAATCTACTTTGTCTTCTTCAACCCGAGAAGCGCCTACTTCTATACTCTGAGACCTCAGAAAAGTATAAGCCATTGCTCCCCCAATAAGAATCCTATCTACTTTATCTAAAAGATTTCCAATCAAGCCAATTTTATCAGAAACCTTGGCTCCTCCTAAGATTGCTACAAAAGGCTTCTGAGGATTAATTACTATCTGAGATAAGTAATTTATCTCTTTCTCCATCAAAAACCCAATACAAGAAGGTAAAAACTTAGCCACAACTGTAGTTGAAGCATGAGCTCGGTGAGCTGTACCAAAAGCATCATTTACATATATTTCACCTAAAGAGGCCAACTCTTTAGCAAAATCCTCATCTCCCCTCTCCTCCTGAGGATAAAACCTTAAATTCTCAAGAAGAATCACTCTCTTATCTGTTGCTTCTATGGTTTTCTTTATTTCTTCCCCTATACAATCATTTAACTTCTCAACCTCCTCACTTAAAAGCTCAGATAGCCTCTTAGCTACAGGGTCCATTCTTAAGCTTTCTACTACTTTTCCTTTAGGTCTTCCTAGATGACTCATTAAAATCAACTTCTTAGCACCTTTATCTAATATATACTTTATCGTCTCTAAACTTAAAACTATTCGAGAATCATCAGTAATATTTTCTCCCTCCAGGGGAACATTAAAATCTACTCTCATTATAACTTTCTTATCTTTAAAATCCATATCTTTAACTGTTAACTTAGCCATTGGAAGCCTCCTTTCTCAATGTAATGTATAATAGAGTCTCATTCAGAATTCATCAAGAGCTAAATTATCATAAACCTTTAGAAGCGATGTACTCAATTAATTCCACTACTCTCAAAGAATATGCCCACTCATTGTCGTACCAACCTAAAACCTTTACTAAATTTTTCTCTATTACCCGAGTTAAGGGAGCATCAAGGATACAAGAGTAGGGATTTCCTACAAAATCCCGAGAGACCAAAGGTTCTTCATTATAAAGAAGAATCCCTGAAAGAGTAGTCTGAGATGCTTCTTTAAAAAGCTGATTTACCTCCTCAACCGAAGTAGGCCTCTCTACATTGACAGTCAAATCAGTAATAGAAACTGTAGGGGTAGGAACTCTTATTGCCAAACCGTCTAATTTGCCTTTAAGTTCAGGTATAACCAAACCAATAGCCTTAGCTGCCCCAGTAGTAGTGGGAATCATAGACAAAGCTGCTGCTCTTGCCCTTCTTAAATCCTTATGAGGCAAATCTAAAATTTTCTGGTCATTAGTGTAAGAATGAACCGTGGTCATCAAGCCTTTAGTAATCTTTAAATTATCATTTAACACCTTCACCATAGGAGCTAAACAGTTAGTTGTGCAGGAAGCGTTAGAAATTATATGGTGATTTTTTGGGTCGTATTTATCCTGATTTACTCCTAAAACAATAGTAATATCATCTCCCTTGGCAGGAGCTGAGATTATAACCTTTTTAGCTCCTCCTTTTTCTATATGAGGGGAGGCTTTTTCCCTTTCTCTAAAGACGCCTGTAGACTCAACTACTACCTCTACCCCCAAATCTTTCCAAGGAATCTCAGCAGGAGATTTATAATTTAAAACCTTTATTTCTTTACCTCCTACTATAATAGCACCTTCCTTTGCCTTTATCTCTGTATCTATTCGGCCAAAGTTTGAATCATACTTTAAAAGGTGTGCCAAAACCTCAGTGGGTACCGGCAAATCATTTACTGCCACACACTCAATATTAGAATTAGTAAGAGCTGCTCTAAAAACTAACCTTCCGATTCTGCCAAAGCCGTTAATACCTACCTTTACTGCCATTTTCCACCTCCCTTTGTAAAATCCTTTAAAATAAGTTAGGCTATTTTATCTCTCCCTTCAAATACTTTGCTGCTACCTCCGGAGGAGTACCTACCACATAAAAACCCGAGCCCCACTCAAAACCAGCTGTCCTACTTAGCTTAGGCATAATCTCTATATGCCAATGATAACCTAAAGGCTCCTCGCTATTCACCGGAGAAGTATGAATAATATAATTATAAGGGGGGTCAAACAAGACCTTTCTAAGTTTAGATATCGTCTCTTTCAAAATTCTAGCCAAGAAAGGGATATCCTCATCCTTTATATCCATAAAATGAGCTTTGTGTTCCTTAGGAAGAATCCAGACCTCAAAAGAAAACCTTGCTGATAAAGGAGAAAGAGCAATAAACTTCTCATTTTCCATTATAATTCTTTCTTTATTGTTAGCTAACTCCTGAGAGATTATATCACAGAATATACATCTCTCATGGTAACTTATATACCTGGTTGAGCCCCTTATCTCTTCAGAGACATTCTTAGGAACCATAGGTAAAGCTATAAGCTGAGAATGTCCATGCTCTAAAGAAGCTCCTGCAGATAGCCCTACATTTTTAAAGATTAAGATATATTTAAATCTCTTATCTTTTACTAAGTCTTGACTCCTTGAGCGGTAAGTTTTTATAATAAAACTCACCTCTTCTTCTTCTAAATCACTTAAACCTTTATAATGATAAGGACTATCAATAATAACCTCATGAGCTCCTATCCCATTAGACATATCATAAAGACGCAGGCCTCTTTTGTTTAACTCTCCTTCAATCCTTAAAGCTGGGTACTTATTAGGAACCACCCTTACTTTCCAACCGGGAGTATCAGGAGAACTCCCATCCATCCTAAGAGCTTCTATCTCTGGAGGAGTAAGGTGCTCGTTTCCATAACAAAAAGGACAACCTTCTTCTCCTTTCCACTTATGAGGTTCAATATGGAAATCCGAAGGAGAAAGAGGTGCCTCAATATTCACTATTACCCATCTCCCAGTAATAGGGTCTCTTCTCAGCTCTGGCATCTTTAATATCTAGTTAAATAAATTAAATCCCTATAAGCTTATTTCCCTAAGATACTTAGCTGCTTCCTCAGGAGGAGTAGGACAGATATAAAAACCTGTCCCCCATTCAAACCCTGCAACTCGAGTTAACCGAGGAATAATCTCAATATGCCAATGATAATCCTCTTCAATAGTAGTCCAATAGCCCCGATGTTCTCTCCGGAAAGGGGCGCTATGAATTACATAGTTATAAGGAGGATCCCCCAAGAGATTCTTAATCCTTAAGAGTATTTCTCTCAACGTCAAAGCTAAATTTTTCTTCTCTTCCTCCTTTATCTTATAAAAGTCTGGAGAATGTCTCTTAGGAAGAATCCAAACCTCAAAAGGAAACCGAGGAGCAAAAGGAGCTATTGCCAATATTCCGTCTTTATCCAAGATAACTCTCTCTCTCAAATCCAATTCTTCTCTAATAATATCACAAAAAACACACCTCTCATGATAATCGTAATATCTCTTTGCACCTTCAAGTTCTTCTTTTACTCTTTTTAAATTCACAGGGGTAGCGATGATTTGAGACCGACTATGTCTTACTCTTCCTCCGCCAGCCTCCCAACCATAATTTTTAAATACTAAAACATACTTTATCTTATCATCCTTACTTAGCTCTTCTATCCTAGTTATATAAGAGGTTAAAACATCCTCAATTTGGGAAAGCTCTAAATCAGCCATGTTAGCTATATGAGAAGGGGTTTCAATTACTACCTCATGAGAACCTCTTGCTCCTATCAAATCGTAGAGGCCGAGCCCTTTTCTCCATAATTGAGTATCTTGTCTTAAAAAAGGAGAAATACTGGGAACTACCCTTACTCTCCAGCCTGGCTTGTTAGCTAAACTTTTCTCCTTCCTTAAAGCAAAAATCTCAGGAGGGGTATGAGTCTCTTTTCCTTCACAGAACGGACACTCTCCCTCAGGAGGGCTACTATGAGTAAGTTTAAAATCATGGGGTCTTTTAGCTCTCTCTGTAGAGATTATAATCCATCTACCAATAATTGGGTCTTTCCTTAGTTCTGGCATATAGACTAAAGAAGGTTTAACTGATAAGGAGATATTATAGCAATAATCATTCCTCTTGCAAGAGTTTTATAACTTTAGTAGGACACCTCTCTCTAATCTTAGAAGCATCCTCTGGGTTTAGAGCCTTTGCTTTTTGGTAATCTATTTTGGAAAGGCCCTCTTCAAGGTAAAAGGGACTTTCTTTTATAAGTTTAGTACAAAGACCACACCCAATACAACCCTTCTTACAAACCTCTTTTGTAGATAAGGCATCCTCAGGATTACTACAGGCAACAAAAAGCTTATCTTCTCTATCTACCAATTTAAGGATTCCTCGAGGACAGACTCTCACACACTTCCCACAGCCAATACACTTTTTATAATCTACTACTATCTTAGCTTTCTCTACTCTTAAAGCCTGAGTAGGACAGGCCCTAACACAATCCCCAAAACCTAAACAGCCGTACTTACAATCAATGTTTGCTAAGCTTACATTGGCTAAAAAACAGCTCTCAGGGCCCTTGTATTCAAAAGAAGAAAGCTTCTCTCCAAACTCTGCTGAACATAAAACTACTACTTTCTTAGAAGAGGCTCCTTCTGGTTTTATACCTAACAAATCAGCAATCTTCTTATTTACTTCTTCTCCCCCAGGAAGGCAGCCTCCAAAAAGACTCTTCTCTTTCGCCACCTTTTGGGCAAAATCTCTACAGCCTTTAAAACCGCATGCTCCACAATTTATCCCAGGAAGAATCCCTAATATTTCTTCAGTTTTGGAATCCTCTTCTATCTTCAATTTTTTATCCAAAACAGATAAAATCACCCCAAAGATAAGAGCTAATCCTCCTAAACTAAATATAGAAAGCAAAATTTGCCTCATAATTCTAAGAACTGATTAGGCCAGAAAAGCCCATAAAAGCTAAGGCTAGAATCCCAGCAGTAATCAGAGTAATAGAAGCCCCCTTAAAAATCTCAGGTACATCAGAAAACTTAAGCTCTTCTCTAATCCCAGCCATCATTATTAAAACCAAGCTAAATCCTAAACCAGAAGAAAAACCAAAGACCACACTCTGGATAAAATTATACTCTCTTATTACCATAAAAAGCACTAAACCCAAGATTGCACAATTAGTAGTGATTAAAGGAAGATAAATCCCCAAAGACTGATATAAAGCTGGGGAATACTTTCTGATAAACATCTCAACTATTTGAACCAGAGAAGCTATCACTAAGATAAATACTACATACTCTAAGATAATTAGGCCGAACTTAGCTAAGATAAGATGGTAAAATATCCAACAGATAGAAGAGGCAAGGCTCATCACAAAAGTCACTGCCAGACCCATCCCCAAAGCTTGCTCATAGGAGGAGGAGACTCCTAAAAAAGGACAAATCCCCAAAAAGTAAGTGAGGACAAAATTATTAACTAAGACTGCACTTAAGAAGATTAAAATCAGCTCTCTCATCTTCTTTTTTCTATATAATTCATAATCCCTACTAAAAATCCCAAAACTATAAAGGCTCCTGCAGGTAAAACCATAATAACCCACTTCTCAAAGTAAGCGCCTAATATCTTAACCCCAAAAATACTTCCTTCTCCTAATAGTTCCCGGATTGAACCCAACAAAACTAGTCCCCATAAGAACCCTAAGCTCATCCCCAAAGAATCTAACAGAGCCAGTTTAGGAGGATACTTAGAAGCGAATGCCTCAGCTCTTCCTAAAATTATGCAGTTAACTACAATTAAAGGAACGTAAGGACCCAAGGCTTTGCTAATCAAAGGGAAATTTGCCTTCAGGAAAAGGTCAGCTAAAGTAACAAAGGTAGCAATGACGATAGTATAAACAGCTATTCTTACTTGGTGGGGTACAAACTTCCTGATTAAGGAAACTATCAAGGAAGAGAAGTTCAGGACAAAAACTACTGCTAAGCCCATAGATAGACCGTTTAAACTGGAAGTAGTAACTGCCAATGTAGGACACATCCCCAACAACTGTCTAAATATAGGATGGTTCTGCCATAAGCCTTTTTTAAATTCCTCTCTCATTTCTCCTTAAATTCCTTCCTTATCTGGAGTATCTTCTTATTCAGAATATTTACTACCGAACGAGAAGAAACAGTTGCTCCAGTTATAGCTTGAATCTGATTTGGCTTTGTAGACTTCTTCTTAGTATACTCTATATGAGGTAAAACCTCCAGACCTCTAAATTGTCCTCTAAAAGAATCTGTGGTAATCTTAGCTCCTAAGCCTGGTGTCTCCTGAGAAGAAATTATCTCTATCCCTAATAGCTTCTCTAAATTAGGCTCAATCCCAAAAAGAATCTTAATAGGGCCTTGATAACCTTGGCCTTCTGTTAAAAAAATATAACCTAATAACCTGTTATCTTTATCAAACACTTTATAATAATCCTTAAGTCTCTCTACTTTTTTAGTCGCAGGGGCTATCCTGACTATAGCCTCCTCAATCTCCTTTCGCTGATTCTGGGCTATCTTCTGTGTAGCTAAGAGTTCAAAAAAAGATAATATCCCTGCAGAAAATACCCCTACTAGGCTCAGAACCAAAATAATCCTTAAACTCTTCATCTCCCAAAAGACTTAGGTATAGTAAGTTTATTTATTAAAGGGCTAAATCCGTTCATAATAAGGATTGAATACATAACACCCTCAGGAAGTCCGGAATATTTCCTCAGGATAATTACCAAAAGACCCACAAATAATCCAAATAAGAATCGGCCTAACTTAGTAGTAGGGGTTGTTACAGGATCTGTAACCATAAAAAATATCCCTAAAAGCATACCTCCGGAAAAAAGATGAAAAGCTATACTCCCATTTGAAGGATTAATAAGGTAAAATACCCCGGAAAGAAAAAATGCTCCCAAGAACATTCCCAAAGGAGCTCGCCAATCAGCTATCTTTCTTAAAAGAAGGTATCCTCCTCCTAAAATTAAGGCTAAGGAAGAAGTCTCACCTAAACTGCCTGAAATTCTTCCCAAAAACAAATCTCTCAAAGGAGTAAATTCTCCAGAAAACTTCCATAAAGCTAAAGGCGTAGCCCTACTTACCGCATCTAAACTGAAAGGCTCAACCCAGCTGGTAAGCATAACTGGAAAAGCAGCCATCAAAAAAGCCCTTCCTACTAGAGCTGGATTAAAGATATTTTGACCTAAACCCCCAAAGATTTGCTTTCCTAAAATTATAGAAACCACTCCTCCTAAGAAGCCCACCCATAAAGGAAGTTTTGGAGGCAGCACCAAAGCTAAAAGAAGACCTGTAACCACGGCTGAATAATCTCCTAAGGTAGAAGGCCTCTTCCTTAAATAAGTCCATAGTCTCTCAGAAAGGACTGCCCCTAAAATACAAACTAAGATTAGAAAAACTGCCCTCATTCGGAAAAATATTACTGAGGCTATAATAGCTGGGGATAAAGCAACCACTACCTGCTTCATTATCCAAGCAGTATCGTATCTTGCTTTCTTATGAGGACTTACTTCTACTACTAACTTCATTTTCTGACCAGAGAACCTTAAATTTCTAAGCTTTTGACTTAGAAGTTCTTAACTTTTCTTTTCCAGCCTTAATATAATTTACGATAGGTATCTTAGCCGGACAGACAAAACTACAACTTCCACATTCGATACAATCTGAAATGTAAAATTCTTCTAGCTTTTGCCACAGCTCTTTCTTGACCAACCGCACGAACTCTAAAGGTAGGAGCCTCATAGGACAGTTATCTAGGCAACGGCCACATTTAATACAGCTACTCTCTTCTCTTAAATCCAAATCCTCTTCGCTCAAAAACAAAACCCCAGATGTGGTTTTAATAATAGGATAATCTAAAGAATCTAAAGCTACCCCCATCATCGGCCCACCAAAAATAATTTTTTTAGGCTCTCTCTTAAACTTAAGAACCTCTTTCTCAAATAACTCCTTAAGAGTTGTGCCTATTCTCACCAGGAGATTCTTTGGCTCTACTAAAGAAGAGCCGGCAAAAGTAACTATTCTCTCTATTAAAGGCTTCCGGAAGTAAACTGCTTCATATATTGCAAAACAGGTCCCTACATTCTGAACCACACAACCTACATCAAAAGGAAGCTTACCTGAAGGAACCTTCCTCTTAGTAAGACTATAAATCAGTTGTTTCTCTGCGCCCTGAGGATAGAGGCTCTCCAAGACTTTTACTTCTGTCTGAGGCAGGAGATATTTTTTAGTATGAAGTTTAGAATTAAATCTTTTTACAGCCTCCAGCTTGTTTTCCTCAATAGCTATATAAACTTTTTTTACTTCTAATATTCTAGCCACTATCTCTATTCCTTTCAAAATAGCCTCTGTATGTTCGATCATCAATCTAAAGTCGCAAGTAAGATAAGGCTCGCACTCACAACCGTTAACTATTAAGGTATCTACCTTCTTAGGAGGAGTTAACTTAATATGGGTAGGAAAACCTGCCCCTCCTAAACCCACAATTCCTGCCTCTTTTATAAGAGAAAGAATCTCGGAAGAACCTAGCTCTTTTATCCCTTCTTCTGGGATACTTCCAAAATCCTCGAATCTATCAGGGGATTCCTTACCAGCCTCAATTATAAAAGACTTACATCTCTTTAAGAGGGGATGAGGACCTTCTTTTATCCCAATTACTTCCCCAGCTATAGAACTATGAATCGTTGAGCTTATAAGAGCCTGGGGCTGGGCTAAGACCTCTCCAACTTTGACTCTATCTTTCTTCTTCACTATAGGAATAGGAAGAGCTCCTGTATGTTGAGATAAAGGGATAACTACCTTCTGAGGAGAAAACTTTTGAGTATAGAAACTTTCCTGAGGTTTTTTAGCCTCTTCTACTCTAAGCATTCTTCTTTTTTGAATAAAATTATACCCGAGATAAAGCTTCCTATTATACCAACTAAAATAATAATTGAAAAGGAAGAATATACTTCAGCCAAAAAAGAAGTAATAAACATAAAAATAAGAAAAGAGAAATGCATAACTATTTCTAAGCTACTAAAAATTCTTCCCCAAAAATTATCTTTACTTTTTTTATGGATTAAAGAATTAACTCCGATAACTATTGGAGAAATTAAACCTCCCAGAAGAAAAGAAAATAGGCAAACTAAGATTCTCCAAGGAAAACTCTTCAAAGTTATAACAAAGATTAAAAGAAAAATATTACTTAAGAAGAACATAAAATTAATAGTCTTAGTAAGAGAAAACCTCTGAGCTATCCTTCCGTATCCTAAAGAACCCAAAAAAAGCCCGATACCTAAAGAGACTGCTAAAAATCCTAAATCCTTGGTAACAGTATTAAGGGTCTCTTGAATAAAGACAATAAACACAACATATAAAGCTCCTAAGGAAGCGAATAAAAAACTCAAACTCTTTATACTAAAAAGTGTGGCCTTCTTAGAGAAAAGATAATTAAGCCCTTCTTTCAGTTCTCTAAATAAAGACTTTTCTACTTTTACCAAGTCTTTACCTATCTCTAAAAAGTCTTCTTTTTTGAATCTACCTTGGGGCCTAATTATTATAAGTATAATAAAAAGAGAGGATAAGAAAAAGGTTATACTATCCACAATAAAACCACCATTTGGACCCCATCGCTCAACTATTAGACCTCCTATCCCAAAACCTAAGACAGCTGCTACATTGGCAGTTATAGAGACTAAGGAGTTGGCCATAAAAATTTCTTCTCCTTTAACTAAGGAAGGAATTATGGACATCTTAGCGGGAATAAAGAACCTTCCTACACAAAAAGTCAAAAATATAAGTAGATACAAAGGGATAAAATTTTTAACCCTTAAAACAGAAAGAGCTAAGACAAGGATAAGCAGACCTCTTATAAAATCAGAGATATACATAGTCTTGCGCTTATCCCATCTATCTACATAAACTCCAGCTAAAGGACTTACCAAAAAAACTGGTAAGATTGCAAAAAACATAACCTTAGCTAAACCTAAGGAGCTAGCTCCTACCTTACTGTAGACTAGCCCTATAAGAGCAATCTGGGTAAGCCTGTCTCCAAACTGAGAGATAACCTGAGCCAGCCATAAGAAAAAGAAATTCCTATTTTTTAAGATCTTAAGATAAGGACCAAACATCTTTTTAAGCCTTATTTTTAATTTTTCCTTAGCCGGGAGAGGGATTTGAACCCTCAACCTGGCGATTACGAATCGCCTGCTCTACCACCTGAGCTATCCCGGCAA
>CAZSAI010000025.1:0-12114 GCA_964604895.1 uncultured Planctomycetia bacterium | reverse complement strand
AGTTTTGTTAAGATTTCTTTAATATCTCTTTTTTTGGCCATTTTTCCTCCTTTCTTGTAAAATTTTTATAATAGCTCTTTTGTCATAATTTTAGCAAAAAAGAGTAATTTTACAACAGAAAACATAAGACTTTTAATTTTAATAAAATATGGTATTATAAATAAACTTATGAGAGATTTCTTAGATAAAATAGCTGATACTATTTCTAAATCTAAAAATAGAAAAGAACTGTTGAGGGGTTTTTCTAAGTTTTTTTCAGAATTAGCTCCGGGTTCGGTTTTTCTTATTTTTCTAATCCACGAAGAGACAGGAGAGCTTAATTTAATATACCCTAAAGGTTTCTCTCCAGAATTTTCTTGGATAAGGGAGAGCGTCTTTTCCAAAGAGCTCCTTAAACATAAAAGGATTAAGATTAGAGATAATTATTTTACTCTGTTTTCTCTACCAATTAGAGTGCATAGTGAGGAGATAGGTAAGGTTGTTTTTGTAGATAAAAAACCCAGAAGTTATTTTTCTAAGAAACAGAAGTTGTTAGAAACCTTAGTTAAATATTTAGGTTTAGGTATAAAGAGCATAGATGTAGAGAAAAGTTTAAGAAAAAAAGAGGAAAAGATAGAATTACTCTCTGAGGTAAGCTCTACCATTACTTCTAAACGTTATCTTAAAGAGATATTAGACTTAATAGTAGTCTTGACCAGCCAAGTCTTAAATTCTAAAATATGCTCTATAACGCTTTTAGATGAGGCAAAGCAAGAGCTATTTATAGTGGCTACTCAAAGTTTAAGTCCTCTTTATAGAAATAAACCCAATTTAAAAGTTGGTCAATCTATTAGTGGAAGAGTTATTAAAGAGAAGAGACCAATTACCGTCTTAGATGTAACTGAAGAGGCGGGATATATGTATCCCCAGATAGCTAAAAAGGAGGGGATAGTCTCTATGCTTTCTGTCCCAATGATGGTTAAAGAAAGGCCTATAGGGGTAATTAATCTTTATACAGCTTACAAACATTCTTTTACTCAAGAGGAGATTGCTACCCTCTCAGCAGTAGCAAACCAAGCTGCAGTAGCTATCGAGAATACTAATTTAGCTACTGAACTCTTAGCTTCTAAAGAAGCTTTGGAGGCAAGGAAAATGATAGAGAGAGCAAAAGGGGTTTTGATGAAAAGGCTAAAGATAGGAGAGGAAGAAGCTTATCGAATTCTTCAGAAAAAGAGTATGGATTTAAGGAAGGGTATGAAGGAAGTGGCTGAAGCAATTATCTTAGCTGAGCAGGTAAGTAGCATCTAATAAATAATATGCCTAAGGATTGGGTAGCTATATTAGATTTAGGTTCTCAGTATACTCATCTTATCGCTCGAAGAATAAGAGAGTTAGGAGTTTATTCTGAGATTGTAGACTATAAAATTAAAGCATTTCAGCTTAAAGAAAGAAACCCTAAAGCTATTATTCTCTCTGGAGGTCCAGCCAGTCTTACTTTTGGAGGAGCTCCTGTTTGTGATAGGGAGATTTTTAATTTAGGGATACCAGTTCTAGGTATATGTTATGGAGCCCAGCTTATGGCAAAATTGTTAGGTGGGAAGGTGGAGAAGGCCAGAGCTAGGGAATATGGGAAAGCCATTCTTTTTATAAAATCAAGAAAGACTCTTTTTAAAGGTTTGGACTCTGAAGAGGTAGTCTGGATGAGTCATGCAGATAGGATAATTAAACTTCCTAGAAAATTTTCTTCTAACGCTTATACACAAAATTCTCCTTTTGCAGGGATTGAAGATAGAAGCAATCAACTCTATGGTGTTCAGTTTCATCCGGAAGTGGTTCATACCCCTAAAGGAAAGAAGATATTGAAGAATTTTGTAATAAATATTGCTGGATGTAGAAGAACCTGGAGTATGAGTTCATTTATAAAGGAGGAGATGCTCCGGATTCGGCAGACTGTAGGGAAAGAAAGAGTATTGTGCGCTTTAAGTGGGGGAGTAGATTCTTCAGTTTTAGCAGTTTTGCTTCACAGGGCGATTGGAAAGCAGCTAATCTGTATATTCATAGATAATGGTTTATTAAGGAAGAATGAGAGAGAAACTGTGGTAAGAAGATTCAGAAATTATTACCGCATAGATTTAAGAGTGGTAAGAGCTGAAAAAATATTTTTATCAGCTTTAAAAGGAGTAAGACATCCTGAGAAGAAAAGGAGAATAGTGGGCAGACTTTTTATAAGAGTGTTTGAGGAAGAAGCAAAGAAGTTAGGTAAGATTAAGTTTTTAGCCCAAGGAACTTTATATCCTGATGTTATTGAGTCAGGTTCTTCCTGGGGAGGCCCTTCGGCTACTATAAAGACCCATCATAATGTAGGGGGCCTTCCTTCAACTCTTAAGTTTGAATTGATAGAGCCTTTTAAATTTTTATTTAAGGACGAAGTAAGACGTTTAGGAAAAGAATTAGGTTTGCCTTCAGAGGTAGTTTATAGACATCCTTTTCCTGGGCCAGGTTTAGCAGTAAGAGTAATAGGAGAAGTAACTAAAGAGAGGCTTGATATTTTAAGAGAGGCAGATTTTATTTTGATTGAGGAGATTAAAAAGGCAGGGTTTTATGAGAGACTTTGGCAGAGTTTCTGTGTTTTTTTGCCAGTAAAGAGTGTAGGGGTTATGGGGGATGAAAGAACCTATGAGAATGTTATAGCTATTAGAGCGGTAGAAAGTGAGGATGCGATGACTGCCTCTTGGGCTCAACTTCCTTATGGTTTATTAGAGAAGATAGCTAATAGGATTATTAATGAAGTAGAAGGTATAAACCGAGTAGTCTATGATATCTCTTCTAAACCTCCCAGCACAATTGAGTGGGAATAGCTATATATTATAGATATTATAGAGTTAAAAAGTAAGGAGTTGTAAAAAGTAAAGGAGTTTAGATGTTAGAGGTAGAAGTTTATATTAGCTTGAAGAAGACTGTAGCTGACCCTCAGGGTTTAGCAGTTAAACATGCTTTAGAAAGTTTAGGTTACTCTGAGGTAAAGGATGTAAGAGTGGGAAAGCTTATTTATCTTAGGCTCGATTTAGCCGATAGGAAAGTTGCAGAAGAGAGGATAGAGCAGATGTGTAAAAAATTATTAGCTAATCCTATAATTGAAGATTTCAAGTTTAAATTGATAACTTCTTGATTTCTTGACTTACTGGTCTCTACCGGAAATCAAGAGAAAAAAGGATGAAATGAGGTTTGGGGTAGTTGTTTTTCCTGGCTCAAATTGTGACCAAGATTGTTTTTATGTTATTAAGGAGGTTTTGAATGAGCCTGTAAGGTATATCTGGCATAAGGAGAAAGAATTAAAAGATTTAGATTGTATTATTTTGCCTGGAGGTTTCAGTTACGGCGATTACTTAAGAGCAGGTTCAATTGCTCGATTTTCTCCAGTAATGAATGCTTTAGTTGATTTTGCAAGGAGAGGGGGTTTAATTATTGGAATTTGCAATGGTTTCCAAATTCTTCTTGAGGTAGGGCTTCTGCCTGGAGCTATGCTGAGGAACAAAAGTATTCATTTTATCTGCAAGTATGTGTATCTAAGAGTAGAGAATACCCAAACTCCCTTCACTAGTCTTTTTAGAGAAGGCCAAGTAGTAAGGATTCCTATAGCTCATAATGAGGGTAATTACTATATTGAGGATGAGAAGCTTCCTCTTCTTTATAATAATAAACAGGTGGTATTTAGGTATTCTGATAGAGAGGGAAGACTTAAAGATGAGTTTAACCCCAATGGAGCAAAAGATTTTATTGCTGGCATAGTTAATAAAGAAGCAAATGTTTTAGGGATGATGCCTCATCCTGAGAGGTCTTCTGAGAAAATTTTAGGCTCTGAGGACGGTCTCTTAATCTTTAAGTCTATAGTTAATTGGCATAAGAAGAGATGATTACTAAAGAAATCTATAGAAGTTTAGGCTTATCAGATGAGGAGTATCAAAAGATATTAGAGCTTCTTAAAAGAGAGCCCACTCTTACAGAATTAGCAATGTTTTCTGTAGAGTGGTCTGAACACTGCGGTTATCCTCGCTCAAGAGCTTACCTTAGTCTCTTTCCTAAGCAGGGCAAGTACAAAGCCTTGATAGGAGAAGATGCTGGAGGAATTATTCTAGATGATTTAGCTATTGTTTTCAAGATGGAGAGTCATAATCATCCTTCTCAAGTTGAACCTAAGCAAGGAGCTGCTACTGGGGTAGGGGGAATAATTCGGGATATTTTTACTTCAGGAGCAAGGCCCATAGCTCTTCTTAATTCTTTACGTTTTGGCAAGTTAGAGAAGCCTTACAATCGATATTTATTTAGAGGAGTAGTAGATGGTATTCAGAGTTATGGAAATTGCGTGGGTATTCCCACTGTAGGAGGAGAGATTTATTTTGATACTTCTTATACCGGCAACTGCCTAGTTAATGTAATGTGTGTAGGAATAGCCCCCAAGGATAAGCTTATGCGAGCTCAAGCAAAAGGAGAGGCTAACTCTATAATCTATGCGGGAGCCTCTACTGGAAGAGATGGGATTGGTGGATGCAGTGTGTTAGCTTCTTCTGAATTTAAAGAGGGAGAAGAGAAAAGACCTACTGTGCAGATTGGCGACCCTTTTACTGAGAAATGTTTGATAGAGGCAACCTTAGAGGCAATAGATACAGGGGCTGTGGTGGGGATAAAAGATATGGGTGCAGCAGGACTTACTTGCGCTTCTAGTGAGATGGCTTCCAGCGGAGGTGTAGGCATAGAGATTGACTTAGATTTGGTTCCTCGAAGGGAAGAAGGGATGAGTCCTTGGGAACTTATGATGTCTGAGTCTCAAGAAAGGATGCTTCTCTGTGTAAAGAAGCAAAGAGAAAAAGAAATTATTGACATCTATTCTAAATGGGGCCTAAACGCTGTAGTTATTGGTAAGGTTACTGGGAATAAGGAGTTGATACTAAGAGATAAAGGAAAGATTGTTGCCCAGATAAAAGCAAAGGATTTAACTTCAGCTCCTCTTTATGATATGCCTTATAAAGAACCAGAGTACTTAGAAGAACTTAATAAATTAGATTTAAATAAAATCCCTAAACCTCAGGATTACAATGAGGTAATCCTTAAGCTCTTAGCTTCTGAGAATCTTTCAAGTAGGAGATGGGTTTACCAGCAGTATGACCATATGGTTCAGACTAATACCGTGCTTCTACCCGGTTTAGGTGCCTCGGTGTTAAGAATAAAAGGTACAAATAAAGCTTTAGCTTTAACTACTGATTGTAATAGTATTTACTGTTATCTAAATCCTTTTAGGGGTGCTCAAATTGCTGTGGCTGAAGCTTGTAGAAATTTAGTTTGTGTGGGAGCTCACCCTGCAGGGGTGACCGACTGTCTCAATTTCGGAAATCCGGAAAAACCTGATAGATTTTGGTACTTTAAGAATTGCGTAGAAGGGATAGCTTCTGCTTGTAAATTTTTCAATATTCCGGTAGTAAGTGGGAATGTCTCCTTCTATAATGAGTCTCCTCAAGGGGTTATTAAGCCTACCCCTACTATTGGGATGGTAGGAATAATCTCTGATTTAAGATTTATAACTTTTCCTTACTTTAAGGATGAGGGTGATTTGATAATTCTTTTGGGAAAGACCTATGAGGAATTGGGAGGCTCTCAATATTTAAAAGAAATTCACAATCTTATAAGAGGAGATGCCCCTTCCTTAGACTTAAGTCTAGAATTAGCTCTTAAGAATACTATCTTGGAGGGTATAAAGAAGAGTCTTATTAAGTCTTGCCTTGACTGTTCAGAAGGAGGATTGGCTCTATCCTTATTTGAAGCTTGTGTCTGGGGAGAAAGTATTAAAGGAGCTTTTATTGATAACTTAGAATTTAATATTAGAGAGGATGCTGTACTATTTGGAGAGTCGACAGCCCGAGTGGTGGTATCTGTTTCTCCAGAGAACCTTTCATCTTTGGAAGAAATAGCCCGCAACTATAAGGTTCCTCTTAGAGTAATTGGGAAGGTTTCAGACCAGGCTAAATTAATAATTCTTAAGGAAAAGTTTTGTTTAGTGGACTTAGACTTAGAGAAAGCCTATAAGTTATGGAGAGACTCCTTGGAGTCATTGATTATGGTTTAGGTAATTTAAGAAGTGTTACCAAGGCTTTAGAATTTTTGGGAGCAAGAGTTATTCTTTCTTCTAAGAGAGAGGAGCTCGTCCCTTGTAGAGGTTTGATTCTTCCGGGGGTAGGGGCTTTTAGAAGAGGGATTCAGAATTTAGAACGATTGGGGCTTAAGAGTTTTATTATAGAGTCTGTAGAGAGGGGGGTCAGCTTCTTAGGGATATGTTTAGGGTTTCAGCTTCTTTTTACTGAGTCTGAAGAACATATAGAAACTGAAGGATTAAATATAATAAAGGGTAGAGTAAAGAAGTTTCCTACCTCGGTAAAAGTTCCTCATATGGGCTGGAATCAGGTGAAGTATCAGGCCCCTAGTATTAAATCTCAGATATCAAAATTGTTTGAAGACATACCCCAGGAGGCCTTCTTTTATTTTGTCCACTCTTATTATGTGGAGGCTGAGGAGGAGGTAATAGTAGGAACTACTCAGTATGGGATAGAGTTTGCCTCAGTAGTAAATAAAGGAAATATTTGGGCAGTACAATTTCATCCTGAAAAGAGTGGAAAGCTGGGATTAAGATTTCTTAAAAATTTCATAGAGAATGTTAGCTAAGAGAATTATTCCCTGTTTAGATGTAAAAGAAGGAAGGGTAGTTAAAGGGATAAACTTCTTAAATCTGAAAGATGCTGGGTCTCCTGTTGAACAGGCAAAAGTATATTCTTCTGAAGGTGCAGATGAATTAGTCTTTCTGGATATTACTGCTAGCTTTCAGAAACGAAAAATTATTTTAGAGGTAGTCAAAGCCACTGCTGAAGAGGTCTTTATTCCTTTTACTGTGGGGGGAGGCATAAGGGATTTAGAGGATATAAGAGAGCTCCTAAGGGCCGGTGCAGATAAGGTTTCAATTAATACTTCTGCTGTGGAGGATCCCCAACTTATAAAGATAGCTTCAGAAGAATTCGGAAGTCAATGTATTGTGGTCGCTATCGATGCTAAAAAGGTTCAGGGCAAAGAAGATAAGTCTTTCCTTAAGAGGTGGGAAGTTTTTATTTATGGAGGAAGAAAGTCTACCGGGATTGATGTTTTAGAGTGGGCTGAAGAGGCAGAAACTTTAGGAGCAGGAGAGATTCTCTTAACTAGTATGGATAGAGATGGAACAAAAGAGGGTTATGATTTGGAGCTTACTCGGCAGGTGGCTGAGAGGGTAAATATACCGGTTATTGCTTCAGGAGGAGCAGGTACATTGGAGCATCTTTATCAAGGACTTATCCAGGCTAAAGCTGATGCAGTCTTAGCTGCTTCCATATTTCATTATGGAGAATATTCTATAAGGCAAGTAAAAGAGTATCTTCAAAAAAGAGGAGTAGTAGTAAGACTCTAGTTTGAGAAAAACTTTTTAAACTTATCTTTCCTTAAAAGAGACTTAAAAGATGTGTGGAATAGTAGGCTATATTGGGAAGAACCAAGCTAAAGATATTTTGTTAGAAGGGCTTAAGAATTTGGAATATAGAGGTTATGATTCAGCGGGTTTGGCTATTCTGAATAATCAGAAAGTATCTGTCTTGAAATGTAAAGGAAGAATTAGAGATTTAGAAGAGATAGCAAAAAAGAGAGCTCTTTTGGGCAATTTAGGCATAGCTCATACTCGCTGGGCAACTCATGGGGCTCCTTCTGAGAGGAATGCTCACCCTCATTTAGATTGTCATAGAAGAGTAGTATTAGTCCATAATGGGATAATTGAAAATTTTGAATCTCTTAAGAAAGAGCTTATTAAAAAGGGTTGTAAGTTTAGATCTGAAACTGATACTGAAGTAATTGCTCATCTTATAGAAATACATTACCAGCAGAATCTAGAAGAGGCTGTAAGAGAGGCTGTTTCCTTTCTTAAAGGCTCTTTTGCCTTAGCAGTTATAAGTAAAGATGAACCAGATAAGTTAATTGGGGTAAGGTTTGATTCTCCCTTAATTATAGGGATAAAAGATAGGGAGAAGTTTTTAGCTTCGGATAGTTCAGCTTTTTTAAGTTATACTCCCAGAGTAATTTACTTAAAAGATAAGGAATTAGTAGTTTTAACTTCCACCCAAATTAAGATTACTAATTTTAAAGGTAGAAAGAGAGTCCCTCAAGAAGATCGACTAAATCTTAGCAAAGAGGAAGTTAAGAAAGCTCCCTTCAGACACTTTATGCTTAAAGAGATATTTGAACAGCCCAGAGTTTTAGAGAAGTTAGTTTCTCATTATTTAAAAGACAGCGATTTTAACTTGAATGAGCTTAGGTTTAAGAGAGATTTTCTAAGAAAGCTTAAGAAGATTAATATAGTAGCCTGTGGCACAGCTTACCATGCTGGATTAGTAGGTAAATATTTAATGGAGAAGTTTTTAAAAATCCCAGTGGAAGTAGATTTAGGAAGTGAGTTTAGATATAAAGAGCCGACTATAAGAAAAGGCAATCTACTTATCGCTATAAGTCAGTCAGGAGAGACTGCTGATACTTTAGCTGCGGTGAGATTAGCTAAGGCTAAGGGTGCAAAGGTACTTTCTATTTGTAATGTTTTAGGCTCAAGTCTGGTGAGAGAATCCGATTCTATGCTTTATACTTTTGCTGGTCCAGAAATCAGCGTTGCTTCTACCAAGGCTTATTCTGCACAGATTATGGTTTTGGCTATCCTCTCTTTATATCTGGCTAAATTAAAAAGCACCTTCAAAGATTCTTTCATTAAAAAGTATCTTAATTTTCTAAGAAAAATACCATCTTATCAAAGAAGAATTCTTGAGGAGAAAGAGGCTGTTAAAAAAATTGCTAAGAGGAACCTTCATTTCGGAGCTTTTCTTTACTTAGGGAGAAACATAAATTATCCTACTGCCCTAGAGGGGGCCTTAAAATTGAAAGAGATTTCTTATATCCCTGCTGAAGGTTATCCTGCTGGAGAAATGAAACATGGTCCAATTGCTTTGATTGATGAGTATCGAGCAGTAGTTTGTATTGCTAATGATTCTTCTATTTATGAGAAGATGATTTCCAATATTGAAGAAATTCTTGCTCGCAGGGGCAATATTATAATTATAGCTACTGAGGGAAACTTCCAAGTTAAAAAATATTCTCAGCAGATAATCTATATCCCCAAAATTTGCGAGGAGTTTTCTCCTCTTCTTACAGTTCTGCCTCTTCAGCTTCTTGCTTACTTTATTGCTGATTTTAAAGGCTATGATGTAGACAAACCCCGAAACTTAGCCAAAAGTGTAACCGTAGAATAATGAAGATAATAGATAAGAAAACCTTGGCTGAGACAGAAGGAGTAAAAATAACTTCTTTTAAAGTTAAGGCTTTTGAGATTTCTCAGAAAGCAAAGCCAGGGCAATTTGTAGTCTTGATGGTTTCTGAGGAGGGAGAAAGGATTCCCTTGACAATTGTAGATAAAGACCCTCAAGAAGAGACAATCACTTTAATTTTTCAAGAGATAGGTTTATCTACCAAGCTTTTAGGAAGACTGAATATAGGAGATTCTCTATATGTCTTGGTAGGGCCTTTGGGAACTCCTACCCCGATTAAGAATTACGGTAAAGTTATCTTAGTAGGAGGAGGGGTAGGAATTGCTGAGATTTTTCCGGTAGCTAAGGCTTTAAGGGAGAGGGGAGCCCAGCTTACTATTATTTTAGGGGCAAGGACTAAGGAATTACTCATCTTGGAAGAGGAATTAAAGAATCTGTCTTATGAGTTTTATATTACTACTGATGATGGTTCTTACGGCCGGAGAGGCTTTACTACTGATGTGTTAAAGGAGCTATTAGCTACCAATCAAGAGTCAAAAACCGTAAAGTTAGTCTATGCGGTAGGTCCAATCCCAATGATGCAGAAAGTTTCTCAGATAACTAAGGAATTCGGCATAAAAACGATAGTGTCTTTGAACGCTCTTATGGTTGATGCTACAGGTATGTGTGGCTGTTGTAGGGTAAGTGTAGGAGGTGAGGTTAAATTCTCTTGTATCGATGGTCCGGAATTTGACGCTCATTTAATAGACTGGCAAGAACTTATCTTACGCAATAGAATCTATGAGGAGAAAGAAAAACATATTTGTAAACTTTATAAACTTGACATTTAACTTCCGAAGTAAAGTGTAAAGTTAAGGGTTTTTGCGGATGGAGGAACCTGTAAAAATTAAAGAGCTTTTACCTCAAGAGAGAATAAGAGGTTTTGAGGAGGTGACTTTAGGCTATTCTGAAGAGGAGGCCTTGGAAGAAGCTAAGAGATGTCTTCAATGTAGAGAGCCCAAATGTAGCCAGGGTTGTCCGGTAGGAATTGATATAAAAAAATTTATCTATGAGATTACTCAAGAAGATTATAAATCAGCTTATTCTATAATTAGAGAAAGAAATAATTTCCCTTCTATTTGTGGAAGGGTTTGTCCAGCGGAGTATCAATGCAGAAAATCCTGTATATTAAATAAAAATAAAGATAAACCCTTTGCTTCCAAAGAAGCAATAAACATACATTTTTTAGAAAGATTTATTGGAGATTGGGGAATAAAACATTATCAAAATTTAACATCTAACATCCAAAATTCAAAATTTAAAGGAAGAGTAGCGGTAGTGGGTTCAGGTCCAGCTGGACTGTGTTGTGCCGGAGAGTTAGCTCGGAGAGGAGTAGAGGTGGTTGTGTTTGAGGCTCTCCATAAGTTAGGAGGAGTTTTAAGATATGGTATCCCTCCCTTTAGGCTGCCTAGAGAGATTTTAGATTTTGAGATTCATAATTTAGAGAAGATGGGGGTCAAATTTATAACTAATTTTATAGTAGGCAGAACTAAGTCTTTGGAGGAACTTCAAGAAGAATTTTCTGCTATATTTTTAGGCTTAGGCGCAGGGACCCCTTCTTTTTTGAAGATAGAGGGAGAGAATCTATGTAATATCTATTCAGCTAATGAGTTTTTAACCCGTATAAATCTAATGAACGCTTTTAAATTTCCTCAATTTCATACCCCAGTAAATATTGGAAAAAAAGTTGTAGTTATTGGGGGAGGAAATACTGCGATGGATGCAGCAAGGGTTAGTTTAAGACTTCAAGTTATGCAGGGACTTAGACCCAACACCACTATAGTTTATAGAAGAACTGAGGTGGAGATGCCGGCAAGAAGACTTGAGATTGAACATGCTAAAGAAGAGGGAGTTAATTTTGAATTTCTGATTCAACCCATAGGGTTTATTGGTGATGAGAGAGGTTTCGTAAAGAAGGTAAGAGCTTTAAAATGTAAATTGGGTGAGCCTGACTCTTCGGGAAGAAGAAGGTCCCTACCTATTGAAGGCAGTGAGTTTGAGATAGAGGCTGATTTAGTGGTGATAGCAATTGGGTTAAAGGCTAATAGAGTTTTGACTTCAGAAACTCCCCAGTTAAAATTAGACAAATATGGAGATATAATAGTTGAGCCCCAGACTATGCAGACCTCAATTAGAGGCGTATATGCGGGAGGAGATATTGTAGGGGGAGAAGGCACCGTTATAGAAGCTATGGGCATGGCTAAGAGGGCTTCTCAGGCTATTTTGGCCTTTTTGGAACAAAACTGATTCAAACACTTTTGTTCCAGTTTTGTTCTATTGTAATTTATTTTTAACATTTTGTTATTGTAACAACACACACCAGATTTTTTTCTTGACATAAGAATTTGTTTTGCTATACTTCTCACCAAGGACAAAGGTGTCCTTACTGAAGGGTAGGGGCACCTTTTTGTTATTTTAGGATGTTGAGATTTTAAGCAGACTTCGCTTATTTTAAAGAAAGGAGGCTAAATGGCTAGGTTAGTTAAGTCTAACGATGCCTTAGGAACAGTAAACAGAGGAGACCCTTGTGAATCAGGGTTATGTACTCTCTGCAGATGCGATTGTCGGGGCAAGTGTGAAACTTGGCTTTCCTCTCTAAGAGGAAGAAAACTTCTCTATCCGCGGGATTATAGTTTTGTTACTGCGGGAAGTGCCAACATTAACCCCTTAGGGGTAAGTTATAATTCTTTAAGGATTGATGGCTATCTTTACGGAGCAAAGAACTTGC
>CAZSAI010000024.1:0-12132 GCA_964604895.1 uncultured Planctomycetia bacterium | reverse complement strand
TGGAGGGCTAGACCTAATTGGTAAGGCAGCGGTCTTGAAAACCGCCGGGCTTTTGCCCATGGGGGTTCGAGTCCCTCGCCCTCCGCCAATTGGTATTCTGGGGGGGAATGCTGCCCCGCCCCGCGAGTTTTATCGGTTTTGGGCGAAATCGGTTCGAATTTTTTTCGAACAGGCACCGTGAAGAAGAAAATTGTCAAAATACTAAGTTCAATAAATTTACCCTTCAGTTTAACCTAAATTTTCAGAGTTTTTCTTGACAGAGGAATAAAGAATTATAGAATAAAGTTTAGTGTAAGAAGAGTCTTTAAGTTTTTTTATTATGTGTGGTGTTTTTGGAGTATTCGGGCATAAAGATGCCAGTTCTTTGGTATATTTAGGCTTATATGCTCTTCAGCATCGGGGAGAGGAAAGTGCAGGTATTGCTTCTTTTGATGGAAAAAGAGTAAGAATTCATAAAGGTATGGGGCTGGTAAGTGATGTCTTTGATGAGAAGATAATAAAGTCCCTTCGAGGAGAAATTGCTTTAGGCCATAATCGCTATTCTACCACTGGTTCGAGTTCCTCTAAGAATATCCAGCCTTTTCTAGCTCGCCATAAAGGAAGACATATTCTCATAGCTCATAATGGAAATCTCACTAACACTCTTTCCTTGCGCCAGGCTTTGGAAGAAAAGGGTTCAATATTTCAAACTACTATGGATTCAGAGATTATAGCCCATCTCTTAGCTCATTCTGATTTAGGTTCTAAAGAAGCAATAGTAGATGTTCTTTCTAAATTAGAGGGAGCCTACTCTTTAGCCTTGCTGATAGATGGTGAGCTTATTGGGGCAAGAGATCCTTATGGGTTTAGACCTCTTTGTCTAGGAAGGTTAGATTCTTCTTATATTTTGGCTTCAGAGACTTGTGCTTTAGATTTAATCGGTGCTTCTTTTGTGAGGGATGTGGAGCCAGGAGAAGTAGTTTTTATTAGTAAAGATGGACTAAAAAGCGTAAGACTTCCTAAGAGAGAAAAGTTTTCTTTTTGTATTTTTGAGTTTATTTACTTTGCTCGGCCGGATAGTGATATTTTTGGAGCAAATGTTTATTTAACTAGGAAATCTTTAGGAGAGGAGTTAGCTAAAGAAGCCCCTCTTAATGCTGATATAGTGATGCCTATCCCTGATTCAGGAAACTATGCAGCTATGGGTTTTGCTAAGGCTTCAGATATCCCCTTAGAGGTAGGAATGATTCGGAATCACTATGTAGGCAGAACTTTTATTCAGCCTTCTCAATATGTGAGAGATTTTCGAGTAAAAGTTAAACTTAATCCTATAAAGAAAGTGTTAAGAGGCAGGAGAGTGGTAATAGTGGAAGATTCCATAGTAAGAGGTACTACCAGCAAGATTAGGGTAAAGACTTTAAGAGAAGCTGGAGCAAGAGAAGTTCATATGAGAGTAAGCTGTCCACCCCTCATATCACCTTGCTACTATGGGATAGATTTTCCTACCCGTAAGGAATTAATTGCTTCTTCTCATTCTGTAGAGTGGATTAGGGATTTTATGGATTTAGATAGTCTTAAGTATCTAAGTTTAGAGGGAATGCTTAAAGCGATGTTCTTACCTGCTGAGAATTTTTGTACAGCTTGTTTTACCGGCAAGTATCCTACCTCTATTCCTAAAAGGTTTTTTAAGAGTTTATTGGAGGAGAGATAATGGCTAAGTATATTTTTATAACTGGGGGGGTAGTTTCAAGCTTAGGAAAAGGTATAGCTTCTGCTTCTATTGGTAAACTCTTAGAAGCAAGAGGCCTTAAAGTTAGTCTTATAAAGTGTGACCCTTATATTAATGTGGACCCGGGAACGATGAATCCTTATCAGCATGGGGAAGTCTATGTTACTGAGGATGGAGCAGAGACTGACTTAGATCTGGGTCATTATGAGAGATTTACTAATGCTCTATTGACCAAGGATAACAATATAACTACTGGAAAGATTTACTATTCAGTGATAAATAAAGAAAGAAGAGGTGATTATTTAGGAAAGACTGTTCAGATAATCCCCCATATTACTGATGAGATAAAGGAGAGTATAAAGAAGGTTTCCTATCTTAGAAGAGTAGATGTGGTTATAGTAGAGATAGGAGGCACTGTTGGTGATATAGAGGGCCTTCCCTTTTTAGAAGCGATAAGACAGTTAAGGCTTGAATTAGGGTTTCATTACGCTATAAATATCCACGTTACTTTAGTTCCCTTTATAAAATCAGCTGGTGAAATTAAGACTAAACCTACTCAGCACAGTGTGAGTAAGTTAAGGGAAATAGGTATAATTCCTGATATTATCATTTGCAGAACTGAAAAATCTTTGAGCAAGGAAGCTCGAGATAAAATTGCTTTATTCTGTAATGTAGATAGAGAGGCAGTAATCCCAGCTATGGATGTAAAGTATATTTATGAGATCCCAGTTATGTTTAAAAAGGAGGGTTTAGATAGACTGATAGTAAGACTTCTTAATTTAAAGTGCGAAGACAGAGGCTTAGGCGTTTGGGAGAATCTTGTCTTAAAGAGACTTAAAAAGCCTCAAGGGAAAGTAGAGATAGCCGTAGTAGGTAAATACATAACTCTTCAAGATGCTTATAAGTCTATATATGAGGCCCTGACTCATGGGGCTATAGCTAATAATGTTAAGCTTATTGCTAGGAAAGTTGATTCTGAAGATATCGAGAAAAACGGTGTTTTTAAGTATTTAGAAGGGGTAGATGGTATTTTAGTTCCTGGAGGTTTTGGATATAGAGGTATAGAAGGTAAGATTAAAGCAGTAAAGTTTGCTCGAGAGAGTAAAATTCCCTTTTTAGGGATATGTCTGGGTATGCAGACTGCAGTAATTGAGTTTGCCCGAAATGTTTGTGGCTTGAGGAAAGCCAATTCTACAGAGTTTGATAAGAACACAAAGCATCCAGTAATAAGTTTATTAGAAGAACAGAAGAAAATAATTACCAAAGGAGCAACTATGAGGTTGGGTGCTTATGAATGTAAACTTAAGAAAGAGACCCAAGCTTATAAGGCTTATAAGAAAGAGAGAATATTTGAGAGACATCGGCATCGTTATGAGTTTAATAATAGTTATCGAAAGGTTATGGAAGAGAAAGGATTAGTTTTTTCCGGTATTAATCCTCAGAAGAATTTGGTAGAGATAATTGAAGTAAAGAATCATCCTTGGTTTGTGGCTTGCCAATTTCATCCTGAATTTAAGTCTAAACCTGAGAAGGTGCATCCTCTATTTAGAGAGTTTGTTAAGGCGAGTTTAGGATACAGAAATAGGAAATGAAAAGAGAGATTATTATTAGAAGTTTGCAGGAAGAGATTAGATTGGAAGCAGACTTTTCAATAACCCAACCTCTCTCAAAAAATATTGGAGAATTTGCCGGTTGAATCTTCGATTAAGCTTTGGGGTGAGGAGATTTATTTCGAAATAGGGCTTGATGCTCCTTCTTGGGATGCGACTTTAGATGTAAATAGAGGAGAGCTTACTTACTGGCCAGAAAGAAAGTGTCTGTGCATTTTTTTTCGGAAAGACTCCTATAAGTAATTCTGATAAGCCTTTACTAGCTTCAGAAATAGTAGTGGTAGGAAGGGTTCTCTCTTCTCTAGAGGCGTTGAGAAGAGTAAGAAAGGATTGGAGAATTAAAGTTAAATGAAAATATTGACAAGGATTTTTTTTCTGTTAGAATTGAAATGTGTTAAAAATTTAAAAAGAAAGGAGGGGGTAGGGATGAGAAAGTTGAGCGGATTAGTACTGTTTATCTTTTTAGTGAGCATAGCTTCTTTAGGTTATCCTCAGAATGCTCCTAATTATTTTGATTGTTCAGTAGAGAAAGCTAAACAAGGTGTTACTAATCTTCTTACTGGTTGGCTTGAGTTTCCTTTTCAGATTTATAAGGGGGCTAAGGGTGGTTTAAGAGAAGGAGCACCCACTCTCAGGATTCTTGGTGGTTTCTTTGGTATATTTAGAGGTGTTATTCATGCTGTAGGAAGGACAGCCTCTGGGGCAGTTCAACTTTCTACTTTCTTTTTACCTAATCCTAAAGACAATAAGGGAGTAGGTATACCTTTAGACAGTCAGTATGTTTGGGAGGAAGGAGAGCAATACTCTTTAGGTGAAGATGGATTAGCTCCTATTGGAGAGAAAGCAATAAGAGGTTTGTATAATTCTACTTTAGGAATACTGGATATGCCTGGTCAATTCATTAAGGGGATAAAGGAAGGAAAACCTTGGGTAGGATTGGCTAATTCTATACTTTTTTCTACAGCTAGAATTATTAGTGGTGCTTTTGATTTGGGAACAGTCCTTCTTCCTAATTCTCCTGAAGGGTTTGGCTATCCTCTGGAGGAGAAGTATCCTTGGGACGCTCTTATAGAAGGAAATTATTATAACGAATTATAGTTTGGTTTGCTCTGAATGGTGAAAGCCCCTCCTTAAAAAGGAGGGGCTTTTTAATTGAAAATGGAAGAAGCCAGAATATTAGAAAGAGAAGCTCACACTTTTCTTTCTCAAGAGAAGCTTGAGGAAGCTTTCAGGCTTTTTAAAAGGGCAGGTTATCTCTATAAAGCCCAAGGAAATCATAAACAATCTGCTTTATGTTTTGCTTCAGCAGGCAGTTGCTGGAGTAAACTCTCAGGAGAAAAGACCTTCTATAATTCTGCATTTTCCTATCAGGAGGCAGCTAAAGAGGCAGAGAAAAGCCAAGATTATGAGTATGCTTCTTTACTCTATCGATATTCTGCTATAAATTATGAGAGGGATGGAGAATTCCTTAATTTCTCGGAGTGTTTTTACAAATCTAAAGAAGCCTACCGGAAGTTTTTAACCTATAAGTTAAGTTTTAAGAAGAAAATTCAGCCAATAATAGAAACTACCAAAGAGAAGGGTCTAAGGGGCTTTATAAAGAGTATCCTCTTATGGATTCTTCTTACTTTTTCTTATCTTCTTTGGGGACATGGAGAGCGCCCCTTAAGAACTTTTTTCTTTGCTTTGGGGGTAATTTTTTTATCTGCCTTTTTTTACACCTTTGGTAGCTTAAGTAGTCCAGAGCATTTTAGACCAGGATTTTTTGAAGCTTTATATTTTAGTGTTATTACTTTTACTACTGTAGGTTTTGGGGATATTACCCCTGTAGGTTTTACCAAATGGATAGCTACAGCAGAAGCTCTTTCAGGAGTATTTATCATTCCTCTTTTAGTAATTGGTCTTTCCCGTAAGTATTTAAGAATATAGATGCATTCTATCTCTAAGAAGATTTATTATCATGATACTGATAAGGCAGGGGTGGTTTATTATGCTAATTATTTAAAGTATTTGGAAGAAGCTAGGACAGAGTTCCTCTTAACTAGAGGCATAGATATTAAGAAGCTTATTCAAGAAGATATCTTTTTTATAGTAAAAAGAGTCGAAGTTGATTATAAACATCCTGCCTGCTATGGAGAAAGAATTGAGATTTTTACTAAAATTGAGAAGGTAAAAAATGCCTCTCTTTTATTTCATCAATACATAAAAAACAGAGAGCGCTCTTTAGTTGAAGCCAAAATTTTAGTTGCTTGTGTAAATGCTAAATTTAAACCAAGAATTATTCCTTCCGGGATAAAACAAAAACTGAGGTGAGGTATCGAATAGTAAATAAGACAAAAAATATAATATTGGCTTCTCAAGCTAAAATAGCCGATAGTTTTTTCAAAAGACTTATTGGCCTTATGTTTAAGAAGGGTTTATCTAAAGAAGAAGCTTTGGTATTTTTTAAGGCCCCTTCTATTCATACTTTCTTTATGAGATTTCCTATAGATATTCTATTTTTAGATAGAGAAGGCAAGGTCCTAAGAATAGTTAAGAAGGTTAATCCTTATAGAGTCGTTTTTTGTAAAAATTCTTATATCACTATAGAATTTTCCTCCAAAAATAATAATTTAGCCCAGACCTCTAAAGGAGACTTTATAATTATAGAAAATATGGTAAAATATTCCTCCTATGAAGGAAGGATATTCCTTAAGTAGGAGTAGGAGGGTTTATCCTCGGTTTAAAGTAGATTCTTTTGGTTTCTTAAAAAGAGAAGGAGTGGTCTTGCCTATTTTGATAAGAGATATTTCCTCTCAAGGTGCAGGTGTGATTTCAAAAATGAGTTTAGAGAGGGGGGCTTTGGTAGAGGTTTCTGGGGATTTATCTTTATTTAATTTCTATCTTTCTACGCAGGGAAGAGTAGTCTATTGTTTGAGAGAGACAGAGAATCTTTTTAGAATGGGGATAGATTTTGGGTTTCGGAAGATAGTATTAGCAAGATGAAGAATAAGCAAGTTGGAATAAAAAAAGTAGAGAATGGCTATATTGTAAGTGTAGAAGACGATGTAGGCCTTAAGGAGAGGTATTCCCAAGCTTTTAGGAAACTCTTAGAGGTTACGGGAGCAGTAGAGAGCTGGCAGGAAGATAAATTAAAAGAGATAGAAGAAGCCTTTACAAATACTCTTGGGCCTCATCTGAGTTCTTCTAAAACTTATATTTTTAAAACCTTAGAGGAGGCTGTCTCTTTTCTTTATACTTATTTTGAGGAAATAAACCCACCTTCAAAAATTTAAACCAATGCTGAGAAAAATAGTGTTCTTAGATAGAGATGGTGTAATTAATACCTATCCTGGAGATGGAGAGTATATTTTAAGAAAAGAAGAATTGGAGATTTTTCCCTTTGTAAGAGAATCTCTCATAAAGCTTAAGGAAAGAGGCTTTTTAATTTATATAATTTCTAATCAGGCTTGTGTCTCTAAAGGCTTGATTTCTTCTCAGGAACTTATTGGATTAACTTCTTATATGTTAACCCTCATTGAGAAAGAGAAACCCCTAGTAGATGGCGTCTATTATTGTATTCATAAAGAAGAGGAGAACTGTCCTTTTCGTAAACCTTCCCCAGGCTTAATCAAAGAGGTTCTTAGAAAATTAAATATGGAAGAGGCTGGTTTGGATAACTATCCTTTATTTTTTATTGGGGATAGCCTCCGGGATGTTAAGTCAGCAAAAGCTCTCAATATAAAAAGTATTCTTATTCTTTCAGGGAAAGAGAGATTAGAAAATAAAGAGAATTGGGACATCCAGCCTGACTATATATTTGCTAATTTGAAAGAAGCGGTTGATTTTATTGTTGAGAACGTAAACCCATAAGCGCGAAAATGTATAAGTGATATTCCAATTCTTTGTTTTAGAGTTTTCAACTGTGAGCTAATATAGATAGTGGGATGACTAAAATATGGATAGGTTATGTAAGTTGTGGCTTAGGTCACAAGAAGGCAGCTTCAGCTTTAGCTGAAGTTTTTGGAAAAAAGGAGAGGTATGTATTTAATCTTCTTGATTTCGGCTTCTTTAAGGCTTTTTATGAAGAAGGCTATAGAATCTTAGTAGGTAGGTTTCCTCTTCTTTGGCGGTTAATTTATAAGATTTATTTTCTTAATTTTTTTAAGAAGACTCTTTTATCTATTCATCTTTTTATTTTCAAAGGATTTATAAAAGAGATTATAAAAGCTAACCCCCCCATTTTAATTAGTACCCATTTTTTTCTTTCTCAACTGGTCTCTTATCTTAAAGCTAAGAAAGAAATCTCTACTAAGCTCATTACTGTGGTTACAGATTATGGAGTCCATCCCTTATGGCTTAATATCTTTACTGATTATTATGTAGTTTCTACTTCCCAGCAAAAAGCCCTTCTTTTTAAGAAAAGTGGAGTCTCTCAAGATAGAATAAAAACTTGGGGTATTCCTCTGAGGAGAGAATTTTTGGAGAGGCAAAATTTAGATTTATTAGAGGCTAAATACAAAAAACCAAAAGATATCTTTTGTATTCTTCTATTCTGCAGTAGTTTTGGTTTAGGTCCTCTAAAAGAGATAATAGAGAGATTTTATAAGAGATGTGGGATATTTGTAATTTATGGCAAGAGAAAAAAGATAAAAAATCTTCTTGTTGATATTCTTGGAAAGTCTCTTTATCTTTTAGGTTTTGAATATAAGGAAGAGATTTGGGAGTTGATGGAGCTCTCCGATGTGATAGTTACAAAACCGGGAGGTCTTTCGGTGAGTGAGGCTATAGCTAAGAGAAAGCCTCTTTTGTTTATGCATTCTTTTTATGGCCAGGAAAAAGAGAATCTTAAGTATGTTTTAAAGAATAATCTTGGTTTCTATCCTGGGAGTAAAGATAAACTTATAAATACCATAGATAGCTTTATAAGAGATAGAAGTTCTTTATTAAAGATAAAAGAAAATCTTAGAAAAATAGAATTCCCGGATTCTGCTTTGAGAATTAAAGAATTAGTTAAGACTTTGTTGGGAAATGATAGCTGAGGTTTTGGTAGGTTTAGAGATAAAAAAAAGTTTTGACTATAAATTTAAAGATAACCTTTTCCTTAAGGAAGGAATGAGGGTTTTGGTAGATTTTGCTGGCAAAGAAAGAGTAGGTTTTGTGGTAAGAATAAAGAAGAGTTCTTCCCAAAGAAAACTGAAGTCGGTTTTAGAGGTTTTGGATAATTTTCCCGCATTTACTCCTAATCTTCTAAAGTTTTCTCAGAAGATTTCTAAATATTATCTCTATAGTCAGGGTGAGATTTTAGAAATGATGTTACCTCTTTATTTGAGGAGGAAAAAAATCCTAAGGATTCAACCTCAAAATTTTTCCTCCCAAATTTCTCGAAGAGAGGAGGTTATTTATTTAAGAGAGAATATTACTAAAACTGACCGATTTAATTATTATAAAGAAATAATAGAAGCTAATCTAAGAAATAATAAGAAAGTTATAATTTGTGTTCCCCAGAAGGAGGAAGCTTTTTTCATAAAAGATTTCTTAGAAGAGAATATAAAAGCACTGTCTGTGGCTTTGCTCTTTGGTTCAGAGAGGGCTTCTTCTCAATTCAAGGAATGGCTTAAGTTAAGAGAGGGGAAAGCCCAGGTCTGTATTGGTACAAGATTTGCTATATTTTCACCCCTTCAAAATTTAGGAGCGATAGTAGTGGAAAAGGAAAATTTTTTTGGCTATTTTCAGCCAGAGAAACCTTTTTATCATTTGAGGGATTTGGCTTTAATGCGAGCTAAGATAGATAAAGCGGTTTTAGTTTTCCATTCAGACTTTCCTTCTTTAGAGTTATATAGCCTTTTAAAAAGAAAAAAGATTACTTACATTAATATGTTTAAGGAAATAGATTCTAAAGTAAAGATATTTAATTTAGAGGATTATAAATTAGGAAGAGAAGCGTTATTTTCCGGGTTGAGCTTAGAGATAATTAGGAGTTATTTAGACAAGAAAAAAAGGGTAATTATTTTTTGGAACAGGAAAGGTTTTGCTAATCTCTTGCGTTGCAATCTCTGTAAAGAGATAATTAAATGTCCCCGCTGTGGTAACTTCTTATCTTTTTCATTAGATAAACATTACTTTTGTAGGCGCTGTGGATATAAAAATAAAGAAGGAGATTTTCACAGATGTGGCAGAGATTATATTAAGAAGATAGGTATAGGGATTGAGAGACTCCAGCTGAAATTTAAGAGATTTTTCCCTGATAAGAAAATTTTAAAGCTTACTAAAGAGGAAATTCTTCCTAAAAATTGGGATATCCTTATCTCTACTCAGAAAATTCTCTTTCTTAAGAGTCCTGTTTGTGCGCAGCTAGTGGTTTTCTCCGGGATTGATTCCTTGCTTTCTTGGGGAGATTTCAATTCTTCTTTAGAAGTGTATCATCTTCTTGAGCGTCTTAAGGAGATGGCTAGAGAAGAGTTAATCATATTTACTTTTCATCCTTCTTATTATCTTTTTCAAGCTCTTAAGAAAGGCTGGGAGTGGTTCTATAAGAGAGAATTTAAAGAAAGAAAAGCTTGGGAACTTCCTCCTTATTCTCACTTAGCTAAAATCAGCTTGAGAGCAAAGAGAGAAAAGACTTTACTAAAGAGAATAGAGACTTTAAAAGCTCTTATAGAGAAGCAATCTTTGAAAGTAGCCTCAAAGATAGAAGTCTATGGTCCTCTGAAAGAGAAGGCTTCTTCCAAGAAACTTTCTTATTCTTTAGTTGTAAAAGCCCCTACATATAATATAATAAATAAGATTTTAAAGAAGGTTTTAGAGAAATTTAAGAAGTCAACCACAAAATTGTCTTTAATAATAAATTAGCTATGCGAATAATATTTTTTGGGAGTACAGATTATTCTTTAGAGATTTTAAAAGAGTTGTTATCCAATAATTATAAACCTCTTTTAGTAATAACCTCCCCAGATAGTCCTCGAGGGAGAGGCTTAAAGGTTTTGCCTTCACCAGTTAGAAGGTTTTGCCAAGAGGTTGGCTTAGAGGTTTTGACTCCTTTTAAGTTGGATAAGGCTCTTGTTTCTCTTATTGAGGAGATAGGGCCTGATTTATTTATCGTGCTTTCTTATGGGAAGATTTTACCTCCTAAATTGTTAAACATACCTAAAATCTTGCCTTTGGGAGTGCATCCTTCTTTACTCCCCAAGTATAGAGGACCTGCTCCTATAAATTGGGTCTTAATTAATGGAGAAGAAGAGACTGGCGTAACTCTATTTAAGCTTTCTAAAGGAGTAGATGATGGAGAAATAATTACTCAAGAAAAATTGAAGATAACCGAAGATGATAATTTCTTTACTCTTTCTGAGAAGATTTACTCTTTGAGTAAGAAGCTTCTAATTAAAACCTTACCTCTTTTAGAGAAAGGAGATTTTTCTTCGGAGCCTCAGTCTTCCCAAGGGATAAGTTTTGCTCCCAAGATAGATAAAACTTTGAGTAAAATCAACTGGCAGGAGCCAGCTTCTAAAATCAGAAATTTAATAAGGGCTCTCGTTTCTAAGCCTTGTGCTTTTTCTTTTTTTAGGGGAAAGAGAATAAAATTCTATTCTGCCCAGGTTGAGGAATCTAAAATTGAAGAGGGCCTACCAGGTGAGATTGTTCAGGTGTTTAAACATACCCTAAAGATTAATACTTCTGAAGGCTTACTTCTTCCTCTTAGGCTTCAACCAGAAGGAAAAAAAGTATTAGAGATTTCTGAATTTATAAACGGCTACCATCCTCAAGAAGGAGAGAGATTCAACTAATTTTATTTGTAACATTTTTAATTGCTATAGCAATAAAATTTGTTACAATTTAGGCTCTTAAGTAGATAGTTTTAAGGCCAAGATAAAGATTTGAAGATTGAGGAAAAGCCCTTTTTGGTCTAAAAATTGTTTTGAAGATTTTTCGTTTTTTAAAAGAAATACTTTCGGGAGATTTTCGCTTGATGTTTTGTGGTTCTTTTTCTTCAATAAATACTTGCCTAAATCAGGATAAATTTATATAATAGGTTCTCGTGTTTAAGAAGGCTACTATTTCTGAAGCTCCCCAAATTTATAAACTTATAACTCTTTTTGCTAAAAGGAGGCTTATGCTTGCCCGTTCTTTGAATTATATCTATGAGAGGATAAGAGATTTTTGGGTTTGTAAGAGAGGAGGAGAAGTTATTGGGTGTTGTGCTTTGACTATTGTGGGATGGCAGGAATTGGCTGAGATAAAGTCATTAGCAGTTAAGGAAAAATATCAAGGTAGAGGCATAGGCACCCATTTAGTTAAAAAAGCTTTAGAGGAAGCTAAGTCTCTGGGGCTTAAGAAGGTTTTTGTTTTAACCTATGAACCAAAGTTTTTTAAAAGATTAAGCTTTAAAGAGATAGATAAAGAGAAGCTCCCTCATAAGATTTGGGCAGATTGTCTTAATTGTCCGGAGTTTCCTGATTGTAAAGAAATAGCTTTAATTAAGAAATTATAAACTAGGAGGAGAAATGTTAGATTATGGGTTAACTGAAGAACAGTTGATGATTAAGGAGCTAGCTAGAAAAGTTGCCGAGGAGAAAATTAAGCCTTTTAGTCGGCAATGGGATGAAGAGGAGGTGTTTCCTCAGGAAGCGATGAAAGCTTTGGCTCAATCAGATTTATTTGCTATATGTATTCCTGAAGAGTATGGAGGTATGGGAGGAGGCTTATTAGATTTGTGTATTGCTACTGAGGAGGTCTCCCGCGCTGACGGAGGAGTGGCTGCTTCTTACGCTGCTTCTTTTTTGGGAATGTTTCCTATACTTTTATTTGGGACAGAAGAACAGAAGAAAAAGTATTTAC
>CAZSAI010000023.1:0-12462 GCA_964604895.1 uncultured Planctomycetia bacterium | reverse complement strand
ATTGTGGATTTAAATATAAATTTAATAAAGGGTACCATAATTTAAACTAGGAGGATAGATGTTTAATAGATTTACTGAGAGAGCAAGAAGAGTGTTGCTTGCAGCTAAAGAACAGGCTCGACGTTTTAATCACGATTATATTGGTACAGAGCATATTCTCTTGGGTTTGGTTTCTGAGGAGGAAGGAGTAGCAGCAGTAGTATTGCAAAATTTGGGTGCAGATTTAGAAGTAGTTAAGAAAGAGGTAGAAAAATTTCTTCATCCTGGAGGTCAAACCCAAGTATTAGGAGAGCTTCCTTTTACCCCGCGAGCCAAAAAAGTCTTGGAGCTGGCTGCTGAGGAAGCCAGAAGTATGGGCCATAACTACATCGGCACAGAACACTTGCTTTTAGGTTTGTTAAAAGAGCAAGAGGGTATAGCTTCCCAGGTTCTTACCAGTCTTGGTTTGAATATTCATAAGGTAAGAGGAGCTGTCCTTGAACTTTTAGGAGGAGAGTATACTTCTCCTTCAGGGAGTTTTTCTCAGCCCCAGAGTTCTTCTAAAAAGACACCTGCCTTAGATTCTTTTGGAAGAGACTTAACAGCTTTAGCTAAGGAGGGTAAACTTGACCCTGTGATTGGCAGAAAAACCGAGATAGAGAGAGTAATTCAAGTTTTATCCCGGAGAACCAAGAATAACCCAGTATTGTTAGGAGAAGCTGGGGTAGGTAAGACTGCAATTGTGGAGGGACTGGCTCAGGCTATCGTTGCTGGGAATGTACCGGAGGTACTTAGGAACAAGAGGATTGTAGTTTTAGATTTAGCTTTAATGGTAGCTGGGACAAAGTATCGTGGTCAGTTTGAAGAAAGAATAAAGGCGGTGATGGAAGAGATTAAACGTTCAAAAGATGTAATAATGTTTATTGATGAACTTCATACCTTGGTAGGAGCAGGAGCAGCTGAGGGAGCGATTGACGCTTCTAATATTTTAAAACCTGCTCTGTCCAGAGGGGAGATTCAGTGTATAGGAGCTACCACTTTAGATGAGTATAGAAAATATATTGAGAAGGACGCAGCCTTAGAGAGGAGATTTCAGCCAATAATAGTGGAGCCTCCTACTGTAGAGGAGACTATAGAGATTTTAAAAGGACTTCGGGATAGGTATGAAGCCCATCACCGGGTAAAATTTACTGATGAAGCTTTAGAGGCAGCAGCAAAACTTTCAGATAGATATATTTCTGGAAGATTCTTACCTGATAAAGCAGTAGATTTAATAGATGAGGCTGGTTCTCGGGCAAGACTTCAAGTTCTTACTACCCCTCCTCAAATAAAAGAGATGGAAAGGAAACTCCAAGATATAATTAAGGAGAAAGAAGCTTTTATTAAACAGCAGGATTTTGAAAAGGCAGCAAAGCTGAGAGACCAGGAAAGAGAATTAAGACTTAAATTAGAAGCAGTTCGGAAAGATTGGGTTAAGTCTAGAGATAAAATTCTCCCTCGGGTTGTAGCAGAAGATATCGCTAAACTTGTTTCTCAGTGGACAGGTATCCCTATATTTAGATTGGAGGAGAAGGAATCAGAGAAATTGCTTAAGATGGAGGAAGAACTTTCTAAGAGAGTGGTGGGTCAAGAAGAGGCTATTAAAGCTATAGCTAGGGCCTTGAGACGTTCCCGGGCAGGGATAAAAGACCCTAAACGACCGATAGGTTCTTTTATCTTTATGGGACCTACTGGAGTAGGAAAAACACTCCTGGCTAGGGTTCTGGCTGAGTTTATGTTTGGGGATGAAGAAGCACTTATCCAGTTAGATACGTCAGAGTATATGGAAAAATTTAATGTTTCCAGGTTAATAGGTGCTCCCCCTGGATATGTAGGTTATGAAGAAGGAGGCCAACTTACTGAGCGAGTAAGGAGAAGACCTTATTCAGTTGTTCTTTTAGATGAGATTGAGAAAGCTCATCCAGATGTATTTAATCTCTTACTTCAGATATTAGAAGACGGAAGGCTTACTGATAGTTTTGGGAGAAAGGTAGACTTTAGAAATACTATTTTGATTATGACTTCTAACGTAGGCCTAGATATTTTGAAAAAGAAAGGTTCTTTGGGGTTTACTGTGGCTAAGGAAGAGGTAAGCTATGAGGAAATGAAAAGTAGGCTTTTAGAAGAAGTGAAAAGAACTTTTAAGCCCGAGTTTTTAAATAGATTAGATGAGATTATTGTATTTAGACCACTCTTGAAAGAACATTTAGAGAAGATTGTAGAGATTGAGATAGGTTATGTTAATCAGAGATTAACTGAACAGGGCGTTCAGATAGAGTTAACTCCTCAGGCAAAAGAGTTTTTTATTGAGAAAGGTTTTGATCCTATCTTTGGAGCACGGCCTTTGAAGAGAGTAATTCAAAGATTTTTGGAAGACCCTTTAGCTGAAGAGATAATTTCTGGAAAGTTTAAGGAAGAAGTTTCTCCCCAGAAAAAGAAGATTACTGTGGTAAGGAAGAACGATTATCTTAGTTTTGAATGATAAAATTTTTAGTATTTTTTTTTATATTTTTAATCTCTTCTGGCCCTGCTTTTAGTTCTCAGGAAACAGAAAAAAACTCTAAAAGACCCATTCTTACTCTTCTTTTAAAGAAGGAGCCAAGTAAAGCAATTTATTCTTTAGAAGCAGAAGTCAGGAATCTATCCTTAAAAAATAGAAAGATAAGTCTTTCTTTCCAGGGGACCCTTAGAAGAGAGGGAGAATTAGTTATTTTAGATATTCCTCAAGGAATAACTTTCTTCAGCCCCTCAGAGGTAAAAAATTTTTCTTTTTATCTTGTTTATAAAAAAGGTATTTTAAATCTTAGCTACTTTAGAGGGGAAGGTTTTGTAATTAGTGGTAAGATTAGCCCTTCTTTATCTATTTTAGACTTAAATGTAGATATTAAAGGTATACGCCTAAAAGAGCTAAATAGACTCTTAGGGGTAGAAAATTTTCCTTTTCAGGGAGACTTTAGAGGGAATATCTCCCTTAAAGGGGATTTCAAAAATCTCTTGATAGAGGGCCACCTGGAGGCTTTTGGAGCTAATTTAGAAGATTACAAAATTGAAAGAGTTTTTTTAAATTTTAGAGGTAGCTATCCTTGGATATATTTTTCTGATTCTTATGCTCTTTTAGGTGAGTTAACCTTAGATTTAGAGGGGGCATTTAATCTAGCTAAATTGTATAATTTACCTTATAGAGAAGATACCTTAAAGAAAGGAGAGCTTAAAGAATTATCTAAGGAAGAAATTAGAGAAGTTACTTCCTTGCGAGGTTTTTTAGAGACCCCAGCTTCCGGCGTGTTTATATATAGATTAGGCAGTGATAGTTTTTTAAGATTTTCTGTTAGAGAAGAGGCTTTTCAGGCCCCAGGAGTTAAATTCTAATGAGCAATAAATTAAAAAGTCTGATTATTTACTTTGGGAAAATATCTACTTTGTTTGGAGAGGTAATCTACTGGATTTTTTCAGGCAAGAAAAGAATAAAGAGTATTGTAGCTCAGATGATGATTTTGGGAATAGAGAGTTTGCCCATAGTTTCTTTAATAGCTTTATTTACTGGGATAATTTTAGCTTTTCAGACAGCCTATCAACTTCAGAAGATATCTTCAGAGATATATATAGCCTCGATAGTGGCTTTATCTTTGACTAGAGAGTTAGGGCCAGTCCTTACTTCTCTTATAATTGCTGGGAGAAGTGGGGCTTCTATTTCGGCTGAAGTAAGTTCTATGAAAGTAACTGAGCAGCTGGATGCTTTAAAGAGCTTAGCTACTGAACCTGTAGATTATTTAGCTGTCCCCAAGTTTTTGGCTTTAATAATTACCTTACCTCTTCTGGTCCTATATGCGGATTTAATAGGTATTATTGGCGGATATATTGTAGGGACTACCAAGTTAGGTATTTCTTTAGGTCTTTATTTTAGAATGAGTTTAGAAGCTTTAGCCTTTAAGGATGTGTTTAGTGGGTTGATTAAAGCTTTTATCTTTGGAGGAATTATTGGAATAGTGAGTTGTTTTGAGGGTTTTTCGGCTTCTGCAGGAGCTAGAGGAGTAGGTAAGGCTGTGATTAAGTCAGTGGTAAGGTCTTTTATCCTTATAATTACTGCGGATTGTATCCTGACTGCTTTGTTTTATGTATTACTGCCTTGATTCTTTTTAGTATGATTGAAATAGTCAATTTGTATAAGAATTTTAATGGATTAAAGGTTTTGCAAGGGTTAGAGCTGCGTATTGAAGATGGAAAAACTCATGTAATAATTGGTCGCTCGGGTTGTGGTAAGAGCGTGCTTCTTAAACATATAATAGGGATTCTTAAGCCGGATAAAGGAAAGATTTTCGTAAATAATGTAGATATTACATCTTTATCTGATAGAGAGTTAGATAGAATAAGGCTTCAATTTGGTATGGTTTTTCAAGGGTCAGCTCTTTTTGATTATTTAACGGTGGAGGAGAATGTAGGATTTCTTCTTTATGAATATTCAGATTTATCTTCAGCCAAAATTAGGGAAAGAGTAAAAGGGCTGCTTTCTTTAGTAGGTTTAAAGGGGATAGAGGAAAAATTTCCTGAAGAATTGAGTGGGGGAATGAAGAAGAGAGTAGCCATAGCTAGAGCCTTGTGTCTTAATCCTTCTATTCTTCTATATGATGAGCCTACTACGGGGATAGATCCTATTGGAGCAGATATGATAAATTCTCTTATTAAAGAACTTCACGATAAGTTAGGAGTCACTTCTATAGTGGTTACTCATGATTTGAACAGTGCTTTTAAGATTGCTGATTATATTTCTATGCTTTTTTCTGGAAAAATAGTTTTTACGGGGAGGCCTTCTGAAGTTAAAGAGACTGATAATCCTATAGTTAGACAGTTTATAGAGGGTAGTAAGTTTGGTCCGATAAAAGAGGTAGATGTATAATTTTTTAAAATTACTATTGAAAATTAGTTATAATTGTTGATTTTTGAGGAGGGGAGAATGAGTAGAGAGTTTAAGTTAGGTCTTTTTATTTTAGGAGCAATAGTTATTCTTATCTTAGGCATTTTTTCTATTCAGGATTTTAAGGTTTTTAATCCCGGTTATACTATTAAAGTTATTTTTAGCTTTGGAGACGGGATAAAACCTGCTGCTCCTGTAAGAGTAGCTGGAGTAGAGGTAGGGGAAGTTAAAAAAGTCTCCTTAGTAGAGGAGAGAGGAAAGACTAAGATTGTGGTATATGCTTGGATAAGAAAGGATGTGAGAATTCCTTATGGCTCTGATGCCTTTGTAAATAACCTGGGAATTTTAGGAGAAAAATATCTGGAGATAATTCCTAAGGAAGGCTCTGCTCAATATTTAAAAAAGGGAGACATAATCTTTGGTCAAGATTCAGTTCCTTTATATAAGTTAGGAAGATTTGTTCGAGCAAGCTTAGTGCGCTTTTATAAATTGTTAGGTTCTTTAGAAAAATTAGTTAAGGAGGAAGATATAATTTCAACTTTCAAAAAATTTGTAGGTAGTTTAGAGGGAATTTCTTCTAACCTCGAAGGTTTTTTTAAAGATTTAAGGGAGAAGCGGGGGACCGTTGGTCGGCTTATTTATGAGGATTCTCTTTATAGAGATATAGAAGAATTTGTAAAAGACCTAAAGGCCCATCCCTGGAAGCTTCTTCATAAACCAAAGAAATGAGTATTAACTTTACATTTTACTCCGGAAGTTAAATGTAAAGTTAGCCTTAATAAGGCTACAGGTTCCAAATTAATAAGATGTTTATTTGTAGTAACTGTGGCTATAAGACTCTTAAATGGTTAGGCAAGTGTCCTGAATGCGGAGCTTGGGAAAGTTTCCGTGAGGAACTTCCAAGGAAGGAAGAAAAGAGGCCTCCACCTCTTCTTACCAGCATAAAAGATCTCTCAACTATTAAAGAAGAAAGGTTTCCTACAGGGATAAGAGAGTTTGATAGAGTTTTAGGAGGGGGTTTAGTTAAAGGAGAGGTTGTTTTAATAGGTGGGGAGCCCGGGATTGGTAAGTCTACTCTTCTTTTAGAAGTAGCTGCTAAAGTAGCAAAACAGAAAAAAGTCTTATATGTAACTGCTGAAGAATCTATGAGTCAGATAAATTTGAGAGCAAAAAGGCTGGGTATTAGCCAAGAGAATCTTTTTTTGGTAAATGAAGATGATGTAGAGGCTCTTCTTTCTTTGTTTGAAGAGAATTTCTTCCTAATAATAATTGATTCTATTCAGGTCTTAAAAATTGCTTCTTTAGGAGCCTCTATTGGAAGTTTAGTTCAGGTTAAAGAATCTGCAAATATTCTAACCGAAACTGCTAAGAAAAAAGGGGTCTGTTTAATTATTGTGGGGCATGTAACCAAAGAGGGGGTTATCTCTGGTCCTAAGGTTTTAGAGCACATAGTAGATTGCGTTATATATTTTGAAGGTGAGAAGAACTCAAGTTATCGAATTCTTAGAGCAGTCAAAAATAGGTTTGGTTCTATAGGAGAGATTGGTGTGTTTGAGATGACTTCTTTGGGATTAAAAGAGGTGGAGAATCTTTCTTCGGTATTTATATCTTCTCAAGAAGGGCCCTCCTCAGGAACTGCGGTTAGTTGTATTTTAGAGGGGATAAGACCGGTCTTAGTGGAAATTCAGGCTTTGGTCACTAAAGCAAGTTTTGGGGTAGTAAGAAGAAAGACATCTGGTTTTGATTTTAATCGTTTCTCTCTTCTTCTGGCAATGATAGAGAAACGCTTGGGGTTGAATTTAGGGAATCAGGATGTATTTGTAAATGTTACTGGGGGAATAAGAATAGATGATGCCTGTAGTGATTTAGCTTTGGTAGTAGCGGTTGTCTCCAGTTATCAAGATTTTGTAGTTCCTTCGGGATGTGTATTTATCTCGGAAGTAGGTCTTTCCGGAGAGCTAAGAATGGTTTATAATCTTTCTCAGAGACTTACTGAGGCAAAAAGGTTGGGTTTTTCTTATGCTTTTATTCCTGAAGTTAACCTTAAAAGACTCAATATAAAAGAATTCTTGGGGATAACATTATACGGAGCTAAAGATGTAAGGGAGGTTTTAGATAGGCTTAGGAGTCTGCATATTTGAGTATTTTAAGTAAGGAATAGATGTAGTTTAGAGAGGAGGTAGGTAATTATGGGACTTTGGTTGATAAGAATATTTTTTGTGGGAGTCTCTTTAATTATAGGGTATCAGATAGGCCTGAATTATAATAATCCTTTTTTGGGAATAGTTCTGGCTTTTATTTTTTCTTCTTTTATTGCCTTTTTTGAAGCTCTCACTAAAAAAATTTCCCTACGAGGACTTTCTTCAGCAGTCTTTGGTTTTCTTTTAGGAATTTTAATGGCTAAGATTTTAAGTGGCATTGTGGGTTTCCTCCCCATTAAAGATCAAACTCTTGTAGAGAGCCTAAATACTGTGTTTGTGATAGTATTCGCCTATATTGGTTTAGTGTTGGGGTTAAGAGGCCAAGATGAATTTCACCTGGTAATTCCTTATGTGAGACTTAAGAGGCAACATGAGTATCAGGACATAATTCTTTTAGATACCAGTGTTATTATTGATGGGCGGGTAGTAGATATTATAAAAACAGGCTTTATTGAAGCGAGATTATTTGTACCCCGCTTTATCCTTAAGGAACTTCAGACAATTTCTGATTCTCAAGACCCTATAAAAAGACAGAGAGGTCAACGGGGCCTGGAGATTTTAAAGACTCTTCAATCTCTTCCTGGTATAGAGCTAAAAATTCATGAGCAGGAACCAGAGGGGAAGTTGGATACTGATGCTAAATTGGTAAGATTAGCCCAACTTTTAGATGCCAAAATTATGACTACGGATTATAATTTAAATAGGGTAGCTGCCCTTCAGAAGGTTAAAGTCTTAAATATTAATGAGTTATCTGAGGCTTTAAGGCCGGTTCTTCTTCCTGGAGAGAGGTTTTCTTTAAAGCTTATAAGAGAAGGCAAAGAATACAATCAGGCGGTAGGCTACTTAGAAGACGGCACAATGGTAGTAGTAGAGAATGCGCGTTGGCTAATTGGGAAAACTGTACAGGTAGAAGTTACTTCCATTTTACAGAGTCCAAGTGGGAGAATAATCTTCACTAAGGTAGCTTCTTAAGAATAGCCTATTAGCTAGAAATTTATCATTTGTAGGGCATGCCAAAAATAGAAGTAATAATAGTTGCTGCTGGGAAGGGAAGAAGGATAAAATCTAAGATTCCCAAACCTTTCATTATTTTAAAAAACAAGCCTTTACTTTTTTATACCCTAAGAGTTTTTCAGGATCATCCTTTAATAAAAAAAATAATCTTAGTTGTAGAAAAAGAAAATATCAAAAAAGCCCAGGCCTTGGTAAAGAAATATAGATTTAGAAAAGTAAAAGAGATTGTGGTTGGAGGAAGGGAGAGAAAAGACTCAGTAATTAATGGCCTCCATCTTATAGATAAAGAAACAAAATTTATACTTATCCATGATGGTGTTCGTCCTTTTATAAGAAAAGAATTAATTTCTGAAGTAATCAGAAATTTAAAAAAGTACAGAGCAGTTATACCTGGCTTTCCTGTGCAAGATACCTTAAAGTATATAAATTCTAAAAATATAGTTAAAAAAACTCTAAAAAGAGAAAACTTATATCATATTCAGACCCCTCAGGGTTTTAGGAGAGATATTCTCCCCTTACTTATAAGGGGTATAAAAAAATCTAAGAGTGTTTATGATGAGTCAATGTTGATAGAGAAAAGAATAAAAGTAAAACTTATCTCTGGCCATCCTTTAAATATCAAAATAACTACACCCTATGATCTTCTTTTAGCCAAACTTTATTTAGAGCCTGTTAAATCTAGTGTGTCTGAAGCACCGGTTTAGTTTTATCTAACATAGCATCTAGTTTATCCTTAAATGGCAACAATGAAGTAATAGGATATCTCATATAGCGTTCTTCTATTTCCATACATTTGAACATAACCAATTTTAAAGCACTCCTGGGATTAAGAAAACTGTTTCTGATTTTTATGGTTCTTTTAATATTATTGTTTAAGCTTTTAATCCAGTTGTTGGTATAAATCATCCTTCTCATTCCAAAAGGAAACTCAAAATATGTAAAGTATTCTTCCTTCCGTATGAACACCTTCCCTATGGAAGGATATATTTTAGACCACTTGTTGATAAACTGATCTAATCTTTTTAGAGCTTGTTTTTGATTGTGATAAGGATTATTCATATCTAGAGCATAGTCAAATTCCTGTAATATAACTTTGCGGTCCTTTAATCTAACCTTAGCTATTAAATTGCGCTTTTTATGGGTTATACAGCGTTGTATTTTAGCATCAGGAAAATTTTCCAAAATAGTCCATTCTATCTCTTTGAATTCATCAATAATGAATAAAAGCACTTCTTTTACTCCTCGTGATTTTATATCTTTTATAACCTCTCTCCAGCCTTCTTTTGTTTCCTCTGGTAAGTTTATATCCCTATAATTTCCCGCCTTAAATCTTCTCTTAAGCCTGATATTATATAAAATGCTTCTTTACTTACTGTATCTCTCCTTACAGGTATCCGGAGCACGTCAATATAAATACTACTTTTCCTCCAATGGCTTATCCAACCATCCTTTTGGCTTATCCAACATCCTTTCATTTCCTTCTCAAAATTATTGGTTATTGTTGAAACTTGAGCAGAACTTACCCTTTTACCATATATCTGTCCACAATTGTACTTATATCTTTGGTTGTTAGGCCTTTTACATATAATTGGAGGATAAGCTCGTTTATCTTTCCGTTTTCTTTTTTCATCAGTTCTAAAAATACGGGTTTAAACAACCCTAATCTATCGCGGGGAATATTTATCCGAAAATATCTTGATACCCCTTTTAACAATCCAGACTCTCTATACCCATTACGCTTATTCTCTTGCCTTTTATTCTTTCTATCCCTGTTGGCATATCCTAGAAATCCTTTCTGCTCTGCCTTGAGCAGTGCTTCCATTACAATTCGTAACACTTCATCCATTGTGCCGTTCTTTTTATATATACTGCAATAAATCCCATACACTTTTCTCTAAAATTGCGCTATAATCTACTTGCATCGGCATCCCTCCTTTTTTACAAGAAGGTTAATATTTAAGTGATTCCCTTAAATATTTTAAGGGATTGCCGGTGCCTTTTCTATATAATTACCCCACCTTTAGACATACTGGATTATACACTACCAAAGGAGACATACTAGATTATATACTACCAAAGGAGTGGAATTAGGCTTGACAGTTTAAGGGTCATATTCTATACTATTTCTGTAAATAATCATTCTTGATTATTAAAAGAAATGAGATATTTAGAGTTTAAAAAAAGAGTAGAGAAGCTACCAATTATTTCATCTTCCCAGCTTTTCTTTTTAGATAAAGATATGCAAATTCTACGCAACCAACTTAATCGATGGGAGAAACAGAAGCTAATCATAAAACTTAAAAAAGGGTTATATATTCTGAATGAGAGCGATAGAAAGATTGAGCCTTCCCGGATGTTTATTGCCAATCAACTTTATTTTCCCTCTTACTTGAGCACAGAATATGCTTTAGGATTCTATGATTTAATTCCGGAAAGAGTAGCTGATGTAACTTCTGTCTCTCCCAGAAAAACTTACAGAGTTAAGAATGTATTTGGTGTATTTATCTACCAACACATAAGTTCTAAGGCATTTAGAGGTTTTTTATTATTAAAAGATGAGAATGATTATAGCTTCTTAATTGCTTCTCCAGAAAAGGCGATTGTTGATTTCATATATTTAAACCTTTCCCGCCTCAAGAAGGATGATAAAGATATATTTGAATATTCTTTTCGGTTTCAAAATGTGAAAAGACTTAGTCAAAGTAAACTTAGAGAGTATGCAAGAATCTTTGGTAACAAGAAATTAATCTCAGTAATTGAAAATTTTTGTAAATTTATAAAAAAACAATGAAAGATATCCTTGTAAAAGAACTTAAAACTTTAAAAACAAGAGAGGAGAAGTTTAACCGCCTGCGGGAACTTCTTCAAATTATAATATTAAAAATTATTTACGATAGTAACTTCTCTAAGAATCTTGTCTTTACTGGAGGAACTGCCTTAAGAATACTCTTTGATTTAAAAAGGTTTTCTGAGGATTTAGATTTTTCTCTTGTAAATAAAAAAGGATATAGTCTGAATAAATTTATCACCTTATTAAAGAGGCAATTGCGTCACTATATGTTGGAGGTAGATTTAAAAGCAAAAGAAGAGAAGACAGTACATCAACTTGATATTAGATTTAGGCATGTGCTATTTGATTTTCATATTTCTGATATTTCTCAGCAGAAGTTATTTATAAAGATAGAGATAGATACAAAACCTCCTTCAGGAGGAAATATTGAGATTTCTCTAGTTCAGAAACTTTTCTTTTTTACTGTTACTCATTTTGATTTAGCTTCTTTGTATGCAACAAAGCTTCATGCTTGTTTTTTTCGAAAATATACCAAAGGGAGAGATTTTTATGATCTTATGTGGTATCTCGCAAAAAAGATAGAGCCTAATTATACTCTTCTTAATAATGCTATCCGACAGACCAAAGGAGATAAATCCATCATAATAAATCATAATAATTTTAAGAAGTTTTTGATGGATAATCTTTCTAAAGTAAATTTTAAAGCAGTTGTTAAAGAAGTGGAGAGGTTTCTTCCTGATAAGGAAGAGTTAAAGTACTTAAATAAAAATATATTAATAAGCCTTGTAAATAAGCTGTGGTGATACAACATTTCTTTTTCAAAAGAAAGTGTTGCAGAGAAGATAAGGATTTGGTGTAGATGAATATTTTTTCTCTTAGCGCACTAGCAAATGGCATAACTGCAATAACTATGGGAATATTTGTATATCTAAAGAACCAAAAAGCCTAACTAATAAATACTATTTCTTATTAGGGATAAGCATAGCTATTTGGGCATTTAATTACTATGTGGTTCTTACTACTCCTTATAAAGGAATTGCTCTTTTATGTAACCGTATTTTACATTTTGGTGCAACTTTAATTCCCTTATATTTTTCTTGTTTTATCTTCTCGTTATTAAAAGTTATCCACCAAAAAACAAAACTTCTAATTTTCTATGCTATTTTAGCTGGGTTATTGTCAATTTTAAATTTCACTTCTCTTTTTGTTAAGGATGTAATTGGGAGATTGGGTTTTAAATACTGGCCCCTTCCGGGTCCTATCTACCCTTTTTTCCTAATCTATTTTTGGGTTCAGTGGCTTATGCTTGTTATCTTCTCTTTAGGACTTTTTGTAAATCTTCTGGTTACTATCGCAACCAGTTAAAATATGTATTCTATGCTTCGATAGTTGGTTTTTTTGGTGGTTCAACAAATTATCTTCTTTCCTATAAGATACTTATACCCCCGTATGGAAATCTTCTGGTTTCAATTCATACTTTTATATTAGGCTATGCCATTATTAGATATCATCTAATGGATATAAAT
>CAZSAI010000022.1:0-12509 GCA_964604895.1 uncultured Planctomycetia bacterium | reverse complement strand
TTAGAGCTTATGATACTTTAGGAGAAGCAACGGTTTTATTTACAGCTGTTATCGGGGTCTTAGCTGTAGTAAGAAAGATTGGAAGGAAGTAGTAATGAATAAGAAGGAGAGGAATTTACAAAAGAGTTCAGGAATGAGTTTGATTGTTAAGACTATTACCCGTCTGACTGTAGGTTTGATTCTACTTTACGGTATTTATATAGTCTTACACGGCCATATCTCCCCCGGTGGAGGTTTTGCTGGAGGAGTAATTATTGCTTTATCTTTTATCCATCTTATGCTTGCTTTTGGTAAGGAGGAGGCTTTGAGGAGGTTTTCTAAAGAATATATGGCTTTCTTTGAGGGATTAGGAGCAAGTTTATTTTTAGCTATAGCTGTTCTCGGCTTTTTTGCTGGTTATTTCTTTTTGGACTTCTTTGTAAATAAGGGGACTCCTTTTAAGCTTTTTTCAGCAGGTATTATTCCTTTATCCAACGTTGCTATTGGAATAAAGGTTTCCAGCGGTTTATTTGCCATTTTTGTCTTCTTAGTCCTATTAAGGATAATAGGAAGGGATAAAGAATGAGAGTGTATTTTTTATGTTTTCTACTTTTTGCAGTAGGGCTTTATTGTATATTAAGGAAAAGAAATTTAATTAAGATAATAATAGGCACTATTATTTGTGAGTATGCAGTTAATTTATTTTTAATACTCATTGCTTATAGAATGGAAGGAAGAGCTCCCATATATTCATCAGGACAAAATATTGAAAATATGGTTGACCCTCTTCCTCAGGCTTTAGTTTTAACTTCCATAGTCATAGGTCTGGCAGTTACAGCTTTGTTAGTAGCCTTAGCTATAAGGATTTATGACAAGTATAAGACCTTTGATATTACCAAGATAAATCAATTGAAAGGTTAAGATGAATCATTTACTCCCTTTATTTGTGGTTTTACCTTTATTGGGAGCATTTTTAAATTCTCTCTTTGTAAGAAAGAAGGCTAAAGTCTCGGATTTTATCTCCTTAGTAATTACCTTTTCTTTATTAATTATCTCTGTTATCTCTTTGTTCTTAGTTAACAAATATGGGGTATTAATTTATAAGGTAGGGGGTTGGTTTCCTCCTTTTGGGATTTCTTTAGTTTTGGATGGATTAAGTTCCCTTTTATTATTTACAGTTTCTCTTATTAGTTTCTTCATATCTTTATATTCCATAAATTATATGGAGAAATATACTTCTAAAGAGAGATTTTACACGCTCTTTCTTCTTATGCTGGCTGGGATGAATGGGGTGGTAATAACCGGAGATTTATTTAATCTCTTCGTATTTTTAGAGCTTGCCTCAGTGGCAAGCTATGCTTTAGTGGCTTTTGGAGTGGAGAAGGAGGAGCTGGAAGCATCTTTTAAATACGCTATTATGAGTAGTGTTGCTTCTTTATTTGTCCTGATGGGCATAGGACTTATTTATTCCTATACTTCTACTTTAAATATGGCTGATATAGCCAAAGTTTTAGGAGGCTCTTTAAATAAGGTAGTTGTATTTAGTGGTGTATTGTTTTTTATGGGTTTTGGATTAAAAGCAGCAATAATCCCCTTTCATGCTTGGCTTCCTGACGCTCATCCTTCAGCACCAGCCCCTATTTCTGCTGCTCTTTCAGGACTTCTGATAAAATCTTTGGGGGTGTATAGCTTGGTAAGGGTTATTTATAATGTCTTAGGACTTAAGATTCTGTTTTCACCGGTATGTATGTTTTTGGGAGGGTCCTCTATAATGATAGGAGTCCTTTTGGCTATAGGGCAGTGGGATATTAAACGGCTTCTGGCTTACCACTCAATAAGCCAAGTAGGTTATATAATGTTAGGTTTAGGATTGGGGACCCCTTTAGGGATACTGGGAGGTCTATTTCATCTTTTTAATCATTCAATATTTAAGACCTTGCTATTCTTAAATTCAGGAGCAATAGAGTATTCCGCTGGTACAAGAAATCTTCTTAAAATGAGAGGGCTGAGCCTGAGAGATAGTATGCCTCTTACTTCTTTAACTACCCTTATTGCTTCTATGAGTATTTCAGGAATACCTCCTTTCAACGGGTTTTTTAGTAAGCTTATAATTATCTTTGCTTGCATAAAAGGTGGATTTTGGGGTTATGCTTTTTGGGCAGTTATAGGGAGTATTTTGACTCTTTCTTCTTTTATGAAAGTTTATAGATATTCTTTTTCTACCCAGACTCAGGGTACCTCTTCAGTAAGAGAAATTCCTCTTTTTATGAAATTTGCCACAGCCAGTCTTTCGTTGCTGTGCGTTCTTAGTTCCTTGCTTTTTCTTAGTGGATTTTCTAACTTCTTCTTAGGAACAGCCAAGAAGGTTTTAGTAGATGCTAAGAATTACTCAACAATAAATAGTATTTTAGAAAGATGAGCAGTAAACTTATTCTTTTTATATTAGCTTTTATAGTCTGGATATTACTTACCTTTTCTTTAGATATACAGCATCTAATAGTGGGAGTATTTGTCTCTTTATTTGTTTCTTTTATGAGTGGGGATTTATTTACTAAAAGACCTCATGTATTTAAGCATCCCCAGAGATATTTTTGGTTTTTGCTCTATATCCCCCTATTTATCTGGGAGTGTTTTAAGGCAAACCTAGATGTAGCTTTGAGGGTAATTAGGCCCTCTCTACCTATAAATCCAGGTATAATTAAAGTGAACACTTCTTTAAGGTCTGAGACAGGCTTGACTTTCTTAGCAAATTCTATCACTTTAACTCCGGGAACCTTAACTGTAGACATAGATAAAGAAAAGGGAGTTTTATATGTACACTGGATAGATGTTAAGACTAAAGATAGAGAAGAAGCCACCCAAAGGATAGTAAAGAGATTTGAAAAGATATTGAAAAGGATTTTTGAATGAGAAAGAAGTTACTTACTTATATTTTGGGGCTAATTGCAGTCTTAGTAGTTTTAGGGATAATCCTCTTTAGCCCCTTGGCCTCTCTTATTTATTCTAAACTTCCTCTTTTAGGGGTTTTTAGGAGGGCAGTAGGGGTTCTACTTTTGAGTGCCTTCTTGTGTTTATATAGGGTTTTAAGAGGACCTACTGCTTCAGATAGGATTGTAAGTATTGATATGTTAGGGATTTTAATTGTAGGTTTTTGTGCTGTTTTAAGTATTTCTACTAAGAGAGCCTGGTATATGGACATTGGGATTGCCTGGGCTCTCCAGAGTTTTATTTCTACTTTAGCCTTAGCAAAATTCTTAGAAGGCAAACACTTTGATGATTAAGAGATGACTCAGTTGTTAGGAATTATTTTTATTGGGATAGGTTTAGCTTTTGACTTTTTTGGTTGTTTAGGTTTAGTTAGGCTTCCTGATGTTTACAACCGGCTTCAGGCAGCTACTAAGTGCGTAACTTTTGGAACCTGTAGTCTCTTGTTTGGGGTATTTTTGATTTTAGGATTTACTCCTGCGGGAATAAAAGCTCTATTATGTATTGTATTTTTACTTCTTACTTCTCCAGTCTCAGCCCATGCTTTAGCTAGAAGCTCTCATAAGGCAGGGGTTAGGCTTTGGAAGGGAAGCGTTTGTGATGACTATCAGTAAAAATTTAAGTTTAAATGCTGAATATTAATTTTTTGGAGGCTTTGAGATGAGACTTCCTAAGGTAAGAGAGATTATAACCGCAGTAAAAGCACTAATAACTCCACCTTTTACTACTAAGTTTCCTTTTAAGCCTCATATCCCTTTTAAGTCTTTTAGAGGTAAGCCTTATTTTGATAAAGATAAATGCGTAGGCTGTGGTGCCTGTATCAGTGTTTGTCCTACCGGAGCCCTAAGCTTTAAAGATGTAAAATTAAATGGGGTTTTTAAGAGGATACTAAAGATAAGGTGGGATATTTGTATTGAGTGTGGGCAGTGTCAACTTAATTGTTTGGTATCTGATGGTATAGTACTATCTAATGAGTATGATTTGGCAGTGACTGAAGGAAGACTAAGGCTGTTTCAGGAGATTGAAAAGGATATGGTTTGTTGTGAGATATGTGGTGAGCCTATTGCCTGCATTGACCACTACCGGTGGGTTATTAATAAGCTAGGGTCTTTATATACTTCTAATACAAGTCTGATTTCTTTTAAACAAAAGGAGATTTTTATTGCCTCTAACCTTCCTAAGTCTACTCAGGAGATTTTAAGGTCAGACCGTTTTAGAATACTTTGTCCCCGTTGCAGAAGAAAGGCAGTCTTCACCTCTTAGTCTCTACAGTTTAATGATAAGTTTAAAATGCATGAGTTAAGCATAGCTAAAAATTTATTTGAGATTATTAAGAAGAAAGTAGGCAAAGACCTTCCCAACCTTAAAAAAGTAAAAATAAAAGTAGGCAAAGCCTCCGGTATAGACAAAGATTTTCTTAAGCATAGTTTCCTAGACCATATCTTTCCTGAGAATAGACTTAATTTTTTAGAATTAGAACTTTTAGATGAAGATATTTTAGTAAGGTGTAAATCTTGTGGGAGAGATTTAATAGAGATAAATTCTTTGAATTGTCCTTTCTGTGGTTCAAAAGATACTCAGATAATAAAGGGAGATAAAGTCTATATAGAGAGTATAGAATTGGAATCCTAATTTAGTCCATCAGCACAAAAGAACAAAAGTACAACTGAACTAAATTAAGATGGCGGTCTTAGCTTTAGGCGCGGATATAAAGAATAGATTTCTCTTTGTAAGAGATAAGGATTTCTATTTCGGCCCTACTTTAGGAGATTTGTCTTTTTCTGAAAATTATCAAGCTTTAAGAAATTCAGTATATAAAGCTATAAAAAGAGACTTTCCCAAAGTAGTTGCCTGTGATTTACATCCCGGCTATTTTTCTTCTTTATTAGCTGAAGAGATTTTTGAGTACTTAAATAAGAAAGGTGTTAAACTAAAGCTTTTGAGGGTCCAACATCATTTTGCTCATATAGGAAGTTTAATCTTGGAGAAGAAAATAAAGTCTGCTTTAATCGGTGTTTGTTTTGATGGCACAGGTTTTGGATTAGACAGAAACATCTGGGGAGGTGAGTTTATCTTAGCTAAGGGTAAGAAATTTATAAGGTTAGCTCATTTTAAGTACATTAAGATGCCCGGAGCTGAAAGAGTAATATTTGAACCTTGGAGAATAGCTTTAAGTATTTTAGGAGAAAAAGCCTCGCCTTTTTTAAACAAGGTTAAAGAAAGAGAAAAAAAATTAATTTTAGAGATGGTTTCTAAGAATATCAATACCCCCCTTACTTCTTCTGTGGGTAGATTGTTTGATGGGTTATCAGCTTTATTAGGAGTATGTCTTTTTTCTTCTTATGAGGCTGAAGCTCCGGTGAAATTAGAGAAACTCTGCAAGGAAGAAATAGATGAAGTTTATAAATTTAAGATAGATAAAAAAGATAATACCTTTATAATAGATAGTCAATTTTTATTTTTAGAGATTTTAAAAGATATGAGGAAAAAGACCCCTAGAGAAGTTATAGCTACAAAATTTCATAATTCTATAGCCCGCATAGTCTTAAAGGTTGTAGAGATTCTCTCTTCAGAGTATAATACTCGAAATGTAGGTTTAAGCGGGGGAGTATTTCAGAATAATTTTTTGAAAAAGAAGGCTTGGGAAAATTTAACCTCTCAGGGATTTAAAGTTTTCATTAATCAGGATCATCCTGTGAATGATTTAAATATAGCCTTAGGACAATACTACATAGCTAAAGCCCAGCAATAATAATCCAAAAGAAGAGAAGTATACCCGAACCAATTATAGTAGTACAAAAGAACAAAAGTACAAATGAACCAATTATAGTAGCACAGAAGAGCAAAAGTACAACTGAACTAAATTAAATGTGTCTTGCTGTTCCTGGAAGGATTAAAAATATAGAAGAAAAAAGAGCCTTGGTAGATTTTGGGGGTGTGTTTAGAGAAGTATCCCTGGACTTAATAGATAAAGTGAAGGTAGGCGATTTTGTTTTAGTTCATGCGGGTTTTGCTATTGGAAAAGTAAAGGAAGAAGAGGCTCAAGAGACCCTTAAGTTAATTGAAGAGTTGAGAAAAGCCTTGGAGTCTTCTAAAGAGCTGAAGAAACATGAAAGATAAAAGATTTACTTTTATGGAGGTCTGTGGGACTCATACCATGGCTATCTCTAAGTTTGGGATAAGAAGGCTTCTTCCCCAGAATATAAAGTTAATCTCTGGCCCAGGCTGTCCGGTCTGCGTCACTTCCCAGAAAGATATAGACAAAGCAATCCTTTTAGGAAGGAGAAAGGATATAATCCTTGCCAGCTTTGGAGATATGATGCGAGTCCCCTCAACCTTAGGAAGTCTAGAAAGAGAGAAGGCTCAAGGTGCAGATATAAGGGTAGTTTATTCTCCTTTAGATGCTTTGAAAATAGCCCAAGCAAATCCTTCTAAAAAAGTAATTTTTATTGGAGTGGGTTTTGAGACAACTTCTCCTTTAGTTGCCTCAGTTATCTTAGAGGCAAAGAATAAGAGAGTTAAGAATTTTTTCATTCTTTCTTTTTTTAAACTCATCTTTCCTGCTTTAGAGTTTTTAGCCAAAGCCAAAGATTTAAATATAGATGGTTTTATCTGTCCTGGGCATGTAAGTGTAATTACAGGCTCAAAGCCCTATGAGGTGATTGCTAAAAAGTATAAAAAGCCTTGTGTAATAACTGGGTTTGAAGCCTCTGATATAATAAAAGGAATTATTAAATTGGTAAGACAGAAAAGAGGAGGCTACTCTTTTGTAGAAATTGCTTATAAGAGAGCTGTTAGGCCTTATGGGAATCCTAAAGCTAGAAGCCTAATAAATGAAGTTTTTAAAGTGAAAGATTCTTACTGGCGAGGTTTAGGTTTTATTAAAGAGAGTGGCTTAGAGCTTCGTAAGGATTTTAAAGAGTTTTCTGCTGAAGAGGAGTTTAAGTTGGAAGAGCCTAAATCTTTAAAAGAGCTTCCAGGCTGTCTTTGTGGAGAGATTCTTAAAGGAAAGAATAAACCCCCGGATTGTAAATTTTTTGGTAAAGAATGTACTCCTCAGAGACCCCTTGGGCCTTGCATGGTTTCTTCTGAAGGAACCTGCTCAGCTTATTATAAATATGGAGAATAAGACTAAAGAATTTATAACTTTATCTTACGGAAGTGGAGGAAGGCTTACCTCCGAACTTATAGAGACTTTTAGAGAAAAACTTTCCAATAAAATCTTAGATGAACTTTGTGATTCAGCAGAATTTAATATTGGTAAAGAAAGAGTTGCTTTTACTACTGATTCTTTTGTAGTTAGACCTTTGTTCTTTCCTGGAGCAGATATTGGAAAGTTAGCAGTCTGCGGAACAGTAAATGATCTATCTATGAAAGGGGCTATTCCTTTGTATCTTTCTTTATCTTTTATAATTGAGGAAGGCCTTTCTTTTTCAGTCTTAGAGAAGGTACTTAATTCTGTAAGTTTCTGGGCTAAAAAAGCAAGAGTAAAGATAGTTACTGGAGATACCAAGGTAGTAGGAAGGAGAGAGGCAGATGAGTTGTTTATAAATACAGCAGGGGTTGGGATTATTCCTTCTAAGGAGATTCGGGTAAGTTCAAAAGCAAAGCTTGGGGATTTAATAATAATAAATGGGCCTATAGCTGAACATGGTTTAGCTGTTTTAGAGGCTCGCCAGAATTTAGGTTTTAGCTCTGGTATTAAAAGTGACTGTAAGAACTTAAACTTTGAAGTTCAGGCCTGCTTATCTGTTTCTAAGAAGATAAGTGTATTAAGGGATCCTACCCGAGGAGGATTGGTTTCTGTCTTATATGAGATAGCCCAAGCCTCCAACTTAGGAATTGAGATTTATGAGAAAGAAATTCCTATCAAGCCTCGGGTCAGGAAGATATGTGATATTTTGGGTCTTGACCCTTTATATATAGCTAATGAAGGAAAGTTTTTATGTTTTGTTAATGAATCTGATGCTTATAAAGTAAAAAGAGCCTTAGGTAGAGAAGCCAAAATCATTGGAGAGGTAGTATCATCTCACCGCAAGAAGGTTTATTTAAAAACTATTTTAGGCTCAACCAGGATTTTACTCCCTTTAGAGGCAGAGCAACTGCCCCGCATCTGTTAATTCAAAGATGAAGGAATGGGTTTTACTTACAAAAGAAGAATTCTTTAAAGCTCAAATAATAAAGGGAAAACTTGAATCGGAAGGCATCCCTGTTAAAATAGAAGCTGAGTCGATAGGCAGGATGTATGGGTTGACTTTAGATGGTTTAGGGGGAGCAAAAATATTTGTTCCTTCGAATTTGAAAGAAAAAGCTCAGAAGGTGTTGGCTGATACTAAGTAAGACTATTTTTTAACTAAGAAACCTCAGATGAAGAGTAAAAATAACTTCTCAATTAAGGAGTTAACGAAGATATGTTATAGTATCGCTAAGGAGAAAGGTTGGTGGGATAAAAGGAGGAATGATGCTGAGCTTATAGCTTTGATGCATTCTGAGCTTTCCGAAGCCTTAGAAGCTTTGAGAGAGCATCGGCCTAAGAAAGAGGTAGCGGAGGAGTTAGCTGACTGCTGTATAAGGATTTTTGATTACTGTGGAAGGAAAAGGATAGATTTAGAGAAAGCTATTTTGGAGAAAATAGAGAAAAATAAAAAAAGGCCTTACCGCCACGGGAATAAACGTTACTAGAGCTTAATAGAATTTACAAAGTTGATAGAGTCGACCCGAAGTTTTGATAATTATAAATCCCAAAAATCCTAAACTTAAGAAGATGGAGGCATTAGCTTTTGATTTAGGAAGAGTGTTATTTGATTTTGATTATAATTTAGCTCTTAAAAAAATAGAGGAGAAAATAAGAATTCCTAAGGAAGAAATTATTCAGGTTTTATTCTATGAGGGTTTTGCTGAGGATTTTGAGAGAGGGAAGGTTTCTTCTTATGATTTTTATCTAAAATTTAAGGAAAAAACTGGCCTTGCTTTAGATTATCAAGAATTTGTACCTATATGGTGTGATATTTTTATTCTTAAAGAAGAGACCCTTTCTCTTATAGAAAACTTAAAGCCTCTATATAGGATATTTCTTATCTCCAATATAAATGAGCTCCATTATAATTTCCTGAAAGAGAGGTACCCTTATGTCTTTTCTCTTTTTGAGAAAGAGGTTCTTTCTTTTAAAGTAGGTTTTACTAAGCCTTCTCCTCAAATATATGATTACCTTCTTAAGGAGGCAGGGTTATCTAAAGAAGACTTGGTCTACATTGATGATAGAGAGGACCTTATAGAAGAGGCTAAAAGCCAAGGTTTTATCTCAATAAGGTTTAAAGATATTGAGCAATGTAGAGAGGAGTTGAATCGTTTAGGTTGCTTTATTCCTTCTTTAGAAGAGAGAAGAGGCCTTGAGAGATTAAGAGATTTTCTGATGGAGGAGAATTCGGCCTTACTGGGTCTGGGAAACTCTTTAAGAAAAGATGACAGTCTAGGAATAGAATTATGTAGAGTCCTTAAAAATAGAATAACTCTTAAGGTTTTTGAAGGAGGGGTTGCTCCCGAGAACCTTTCTTTGAGAAGTTTTAGAGAGTTTGGAAGATTAGTAGTCTTAGATGCTACTCCTAATATTTCTGAGAACTTTAAAGTTTTAGACCTGGAGGAGGTTTTCTCTTTAGCTCCCTTTTCTACCCATACCTCCTTAATATTTTTTCACTTCTTGAAAAAGGAACTAAATTTAGATATTATATTTTTGTTAGTTAAGGCTGAGTCTTTTGAGTTTAAGGAAGGTTTAAGTTCGGGGGTAGATAGACGGAAGAGGGCTGTAGAGAATTTTTTCTTATTGAATTTCTCTAAAAAGGGAGGGAGTAGATGAGGAAAAATTTATTTCTACTTTTTGCTTGCTACTGTATGCTTTCCGTTTCTTTTATAGGTTGTGTCCCGGTATTAATAGGCACAGGTGTAGTTACAGGATACTTGGCTACCAAAGACAGTGTCTCGGGCAATATTGAGACTTCTTTTGATAAACTTTGGGAAGTTTCTTTAAGAGTGGTATCTAAGAGAGCTGAGATAACCGATAAAGATAAAGATTTAGGTTTGATAAAAGCCAAGAAAGGTAAGGACCAGATAACAATAAAGATAAAAGAATTAACTGAGCACTCTTACAACTTAAAAGTTACCTGTAGAAAAGCTTTAGCTTTAGCTAATTTAAAGCTTGCTCAAGAAATTTTTACTAAAATTGTTCGTAATTTAAGTAAATAGTATTGAGAACTCCCGTCTTTCTCTTATCTATCTTTTTATTTCTTCTTTCTTGTTCTCCTCAAGATTCTCGTTATTCTCATATAAAGATAACCAAAGTTATTGATGGTGATACATTAGTTTTAGAAACAGGTCAGCTCCTAAGGCTTATTGGGATAGATACCCCGGAGTTAAGGAGAAAGACTCTTAAAGGTTTTATTTATGAACCTGCCCCTTTATCTAAAGAAGCAAAAGAATTTACTAAGAGATTAGCTGAAGAAAAATTTGCCCGTATAGAGTTTGATGTAGATAAAAAAGATAAATACGGCCGACTCTTAGGTTACTGCTTTATAAAAGGAAAGGACAAAGATTTATTTCTTAATAAGAGACTCTTAGAGGAAGGCTTAGCTGTTTTATACACGTATCCTCCTAATGTTAAGTATGTAGAGGAATTTGTTAAAGCTCAAAGAAAGGCTCGCCAAAATAAGAAAGGTCTGTGGGGTGCTTATGAGGTAATTTCACCTCAAAAAGCTAAAGATTTTATAGGCCAGATTAGAACTGTAAGGGGCAAAGTTTTATCTACTTATAATTCTGGTAAAGCTATATTTCTTAATTTTGGAGAGGACTATAAAAAAGATTTTACAGTAGTAATCTTTAGAAATAGTTTTAATTATTTTTATCAGAGAGGAATTACTCCTGAGATTTTTTACCGAGGCAAAGTAGTAGAAGTAACTGGAAGGATAAGAGAGTATAATGGTCCGGAAATCATAGTAAATTCACCCTTAGAGATAGAAGTGATTGAATAGGTAGGATTGATTCAGAGGAGTTTTTACTTTGATTAGCGAACAAAGAGTTTAGGTTTTATCCTTCAGTCTTAGCTTCTTTTTTTTAGAAATTCCCCCTTCTTTTTATTTATTAGAAGATGTAGTAGTCTTCTGCTTCTACCCCAATATATTGGGAGATCCCTTTAATAATTGCATATTTTTTCTTGACAATGTAGAAGACTTTAATCTAAACTAAATGTAGTTAATTCTATCAAGGACTTCTAAAATATATCAGAGAGCCTCAGAAGGTACTATGGGAGAGAAGAAATTTTTTACTGTGAAAGAGGTAGCTAAAGAGTTGGGTATTTCTAAACAGACCCTCTTGCGTTATGAAAAAAAGGGGGTATTCCCTAAGCCTGCTCGTCATCCCATAAATAATTGGCGCCGCTACACAGTTAAAGAGATTGAGAAGCTTAAGAAGATTCTACTCAAAGGAGAAGAGTAAGGAGGATTGAGGGTGATGGAGGAGAGGAGAAGATTCATTAGGTTTGACGTACCTTTAAAAACTGAGGTAGTAATTAAGGCTAAGATAGACTCTTTTCAGGAAGGAGTTACTAAAGATTTTTCTCGAGAGGGTTTAAGGTTAATCTTACATAATTTTGCTCTGGAGAAAAATGCAGATATTAAGCTGAGGATATACGTTCCTGAAAGGAAAGAGCCGGTAGAAGTTAAGGGCCAGGTTGTTTGGAGTAAAGCTAATGATGCCAACTGGGAAGTAGGGATAAAGATTAAAGAAATTGATAAAGAGGCAAAGAGCCAGATTCTAGACTATGCTTATAAGATTTGGAGAGAAAGGCTAAATGATTCTGAATAACCTTAAATGGTTAAAGAAAGAGATAGATTGGGAGAATTCTTAGTAAAACAAGGCTTTCTCAGTAAAGAACAACTTTATGAAGCTTTAGAGATTCAAAAAAGAGTAAAAAAACCCTTAGGAAAGATATTGATTGAGAAAGGTTTAGTTTCTGAGAAAGAAGTAATAAAAGCTTTAGCTTACCAGTTTGAGCTAGAGCAGGTAAATTTGAAGTCTTATCCTATAGACGAGAATCTTCTTCGTATCTTTCCTTATGAAAAAATTCGGGAATACAAGGTATTTCCTCTAAAGCTAGAGGGAAATAGCCTTATTGTAGCAGTTACTAATCCTTTAGATATAATAGTTATCCAGGAATTAAAATATTTAAGTGGGTATAGAATAAAGCCAGTCTTAGCTACTTCTAAGGAGATAGAAGAATGTATCAATAAATATTTTGGCCCTCTACAAGAGGCTCAACAGGCTATTCAAGAGATAGTGACTTCTAAGGAAGAGCCCATGCTGGAAGAGATGTCCCTTCAGGAACTAGAAGTAGTTGTTAAGGAGGCACCAATAGTAAGACTGGTTAACTCTGTTATTGTAGAGGCTATTAAACAGGAAGCATCTGATGTACACTTTGAGCCTCAAAAGGATAAGTTACGGGTTAGATATCGAATAGATGGAATTTTGTATGAGAAAGTTACTATCCCCAAAGGATT
>CAZSAI010000021.1:0-13388 GCA_964604895.1 uncultured Planctomycetia bacterium | reverse complement strand
AGCCAAATCTCCTTTAAAGTAAGAATACATCCAGGCTTCTAAAGTTCGAGATAAATCCTTAAGAAAAACGTTCTTGCATCCGTAAGGAAGAATTAAGGGAAGTCCATCAACAATCTCCAGATTTTTAGATTTTCTAGATAAATTTTTTATTTCTACCATTCTTACCAAAGAGGAAAAATTACAAGAAGGTAGAGTAAAATATCTTACTTTTATATTTATACCTATTTCTTTATTTTCCTCCTCAATCTCAAAAAAAGAAGAACAAATCCCCATACTCTGTCTTATAGAGCTCTCCTTAGTTATCCGGAAAGGTTCATAAAATTTAGAATCTATTTTTAGAAAAGTTCTAAAACCTTTGTAGAAGACTGAAAATAAGGCCTTATTGGCAGGTAAAAACTCCAAGATAGAATGGTCCTTATCCTTTACTCCAAAAGAAGAAATCCCCTGGGCTCTATTTACATAAAAACACCACAAGGGAAGACCGTACTTTCCAGAGATAGCTGGCAAGAAACTACAAAAGCTTTTGGCTCTATTATAGTCTTCTATTACAAACTTTCCCTCTCTCTCCAATCTGTATCTAACCATAACTTCCCTTCGAGAATTTAAGAAAATATATTTTAACTAAATTTTTAAAATAAGCAACTAATTTTGAGAAGAACCTTCCCTAGAACCTAACATTCCTCCTGAGACTATAATTTTAACTGCTTCCTCTATAGAAATATCTAAGTAAATAAGCTTCTCCTCAGGGACAAAATAGGTAAAACCGGTAAGAGGAGAAGGTGAGGAAGGAATGAAGACATTTACCATCTTCTTGCCTATCTTCTCATCAAATTTGTAAGAAGACTTCCCAGTTACAAAAGCCAAAGAGTATACTCCTTGCTTAGGAAACTCCACTAAAACAACCCTCTTGAAAGTAGACTCTTTAGAGGAGAAGAGAAAATTTACAATTTTCTTAGTGGGCCCATAAATCTTCCCTATTAGGGGGAATTTCAATATTAAGGCTTCAACTTTCTTAAAGGCCCTAAGCCTTAAATAAGTAGCAATAAAACCTACCAAAATAATAATTAAAAAAGAAAAAATTATCCCCAAACCGGGAATCTTGTAGCCAAAATAGAGGAAGATATAACGGTTTATGTATCTGCCTAAGATTGAATCAGCAAAATTAAAAAGCCCTATTACCACATAGACAGTAATTACGATAGGAACTAAAACTATAAGACCAGTAAAAAACCAGCGTCTAATCACTCCAACTTCCTCAATCTTACTAACCTACTTACCAAACTAGCCAAGATTATTTTCAAGAAGTCTCCATATACAAAGGGTAGAATTCCCATAATAAACGCCTCAGAAAAAGAAATCCTTAATGTAGAAATAAGTCCTACTATCCCAAAAACATAAATAATTATATTAGCCGAAAAAAAACAAAGCATATACCAACAAACGCTTCTTCTTAAAAACAAAACCTTGAGTAAAAACAGACTGGATACTAAAAAACCTAAGATGTAGCCCCAAGTAGGTGAGAAAAGATATAAAAAGCCTCCTCCTTGAGAAAATAGAGGAAGCCCTAATAAAGCTAAAATAATCCAGATAATTTGGGAAATAACTGCCTTCTCTCTTAGAAAAGCCACTCCTAAGAAAACCACTAAGGTCTGCAAAGTTATAGGAACTGGAGAATAAGGAAGATATAACTTTACTTTGGAAGAGAGACTTAAGAAAGAAATAAACAAACTTATAGCCAAACTATCTTTAAGAATTCTTAAAAAAACCATCCTTAAAGATAAATCTTTAGTCAACATAACTCTCCTTTCTTCTTAAACCATCAACTTCATTGATAAGGATAAAATACAAAAAACAAAAGAGAAAGTATTCCTAAAAGCACAACCCCCCAATTTAAATCCTTAAATCTTCTGGAGGCTAATTTAAGAAATAGATAAAATACAAACCCCGAAGTTATTCCTACCCCCAAATTATAAGTAAAGCAACTAAATATTATAACTGAGAAAGCAGGGACAAACTCTGTATAATCAGAAAAATTTATCTTAGTAATTGGTGATATCATAAAAGCCCCTACAATAATTAAGACCGGCCCATAAGCATAGGCAGGTACTATCGTCAGTAGAGGACTAAAAAATAAAGCCAATAGAAATAAAAAAGCACAAACCAGACTAGCAAAACCGGTTCGAGCTCCTTCTTCTATCCCGGAAGCTGACTCTATATAGGTACCTGAGGTTGTAGTTCCTACCACTGCCGAAAATATGGTAGCTAAGGCATCTACCAACATAGGTTTCTCAATCTCAGGAAGATTTCCTCCTTCATCCAAAAAACCCGCCCGAGCTGAAACTCCAATTAAAGTACCCATAGTATCTACAAAATCCATAATAAAAACAGTTAAGATAACTGAAAACATCCCCCAACTAAAGACTAAACTAGGATATTTGAAGAACTCAGTAAATTTAAGAAAAGTAGGAGCTAAAGAAGGAGGAAGGCTTACCCAAGAATTTATATTTATCTTACCCAGCAAGGTCCCTAAAAAAGTAGTGGATAAAATACCTAAAAGTAAAGCTCCTTTTATTCTTCTAACCATTAAAATACAAACTAAGAGAAGACAGAAGATAGCTAACAAAGAGGAGACTTCTTTCAAATTAGCTAACTTAAGAGGAGCTGAAGCTGTTCCTAAACTTACAAGCCCAGAAGTATTTAGACCAATAAAAGCTAAAAAAAGACCAAGCCCTACAGAAAAACTATACTTTAAGGACTGAGGGATTGATTTAGAAAGCCAGGCCCTCAGCTTAAATATCGTAAGAAAGAAAAACAAAATACCTCCTAAGAAAATAGCTCCTAAAGCAACTTCCCAAGGATATCCCAAGATTTTACAGACTGTATAAGCAATAAAAGCATTCTCTCCCATATAGGGAGCAATAGCAAAAGGTCTCTTAGCATAAAGACCCATAAGAAGGGTCCCAAAAAAAGCAGAAAGAATAGTAGCAGTAAAAGACGCTGATTTAGGAATCCCACAGGCCTCCAATATGGCTGGATTAACTACTATTATATAAGCCATAGTAAAAAAAGTAGTTAAGCCCCCCAGAATTTCTCTTCTTAAAGTAGTATTATGCTTCTTAAATTTAAAATACTTCTCCAAAATTTGTGAAATCCACACCTTAGGAGCTAAAAACATAAAGAATCACTCCTCCTACTAAGGGAATAGATAAATTATCATCCACAAAAGAAACCAGCTCTATAAGGCTTACTCCTAGGGAGGAAAAAAATATTGCTGGGAAAGAAAAAGATACACCCACAATTCTTAGGAGAAAACCTACAATTAAACAGCCCAAGAAACAAGCCAAAAATCCTTCTAAGGACTTATCTCCTACCTTGATTTTACCGAAGCTAGCCCCTACCACTCCTGAAAGAGCATCGCCTACCACAAGATAAAGCAAGGAAAGTATTGCTATATTCTTAGGAAAAATAAGGATAGTAATAAAAGTGGCTATAAAAAAAAGAGTAGTTCCTGAAATTCTCCTCCTCTCTTTATTCTTTAAGATAAGAGAAAAATAAGAAAATAATTTTTGGTTAAATGAAGGCCTCTTAAATCTAAATATTTCCAAAGCTAAAAGAAGAAAAAGAATAATCCCCACTATCCAAAGAAGAACTCTTTTTTCCCAAAAGAAATATAATAAAGGAAAGATTAAGCCGGAGAGCCTATAAACCTTTCTTAAAAGTATATTCATTAAAGAACCTGAGAAACTTCCAAGGGATGCCTCTGAGCTAACCACTCCTGCCAAGCTTCTTTAGTCAACTCTTTAAGTTCAGATGAATACTTATCTAAGTATTGGGCAATCTCTCCCTCCAAAATCTTCTCAGCCCCCTCATGGGTAGGTTTTGCCTTAAACTCCTTAACCGCTTCTCTTAAAATATAAGGGTTATCGATAATCATGCAAGGAGCATACAAATTCTCATCAAAAGGTTGTTTTGAACGCAAGAATCTAAAGAAATCCGAGGATAAAGCCTCAATTAGAGATTTTTCTCTTATATTATCTACAGCAAAATGGACAAAAGCACAAGGCTCCACATCTCCTTTATGATTAATGTGGACATACCTTCTTCCTGCAGCAATACACCCTCCTACAAAAGGACCATCATTCCAGAAATCGCCAATAAATATTGGACGAGTCGCTCTTACTTCTTCTACAAAGTTTCGGAGCCTCTGTCTCTGAAGAGGCGTAGGCATAAGGTTGACATCAGGGTCTTTACCAATAGGAAGGAACTGAAAATACCAGACAATAAACACTCCTTTAGATATAAGCATATCTATAAAGTCCAAAGAAGTAACTACCGAGGAATTATTCCGAGTATGAGTAATAGAAGCTCCAAATAAAACTCCCTCTTCTCTCAAATTATCCATAGCTTGCATACACTTATCAAAAACTCCTTCACCCCTACGAGCATCAGTTTGTTCTTTAAAACCTTCTAAACTTATAATGGGAGCAACATTACCCAACTCAGCAAGTCTTCTGGCTACTTCCTTATCAATAAGGGTACCGTTAGTATAGACTTGAAAATAAACATCGTTGTGTTTTTGGTAGAGCTTCCACATATCCTCATAGACAAACATCTCCCCGCCCTGAGTAACTATAAAGTGAATACCCATCTCCTCTTTTGCTTCAGTTAAAACCTTATCTAAAACCTCTAACTCTAAATCCTCCTTTTTAGAATACTTACGGGTGGAGCATCCTTTACAATTAAGATTACACCTCATAGTAGGGGAAATAACAAGAAACCAAGGTGGTTCAAAACCATATTTAGCCTGAAAATCCTTAGCCTTATCTACGCCTTTAAACATAGCATTGATGAAAAGATTTTCTACAAATTTTTTCCGACAATGAGGAGAAAGTTGAGTAAACACCTTCCGAGCAATCTCTATAGAAGGATGGTCTTCTAAGAAGTATCTTCTAGTCTCTCTAATTGCTTTTAAAACTACGGGATCTTCCTTCGTCATAACTTTCTCTGCCAAATAAGTAAGCTTTATTAAGGTATTTTTAGAAAAGTGGGGAAGAAGCCTTATAATATTTTTAATAGCTTGTTCAGCTACAAATTGCTTTATCCTCTTCACCATGGCTCACCCCCTTTTAGAAAAAAAGGAAAAAAGCCGCCTATATCTTAATCTTTTCTTAAGCTGAGAGATTTTTTGGAGAGCCTCATCTTTTCCTCTTTCTACAATCTGGGAGACTTTAGAAAAATCAGCCCAGGCAAAACCAGAAGTATCTGGCTCAAACAAAAAATCAGCTAAGCCTTTAGAGTATTCAATCAGCTTATTATGTCTTATCTCATCTACGCTCAAAAGTATATCCATGCTACTTCTTAGGGATTTACTTTCTCTTTTTCTCTCTAAATTTATTCCAATAACAAAATCTACCTTTTTTCTCCTCAAAGCTAGAGTAGGTAAAGCCTCTAACACACCCCCGTCTACTAAATATCTTCCTTCTAACTTTAAAGGAGGAAAAACTCCTGGTAAAGCACAAGAAGCAAGCAAAGCCTCATAAAGCAAACCTTCTTCTAAATAAACCTCTTCTCCTTTTAATAAATCTACAGCTACACACAAGAAAGGAATCTTACAATCAGAAAATTTTAATCCATTTAAAGCTTCTTTAAAAAGAACCTCAAATGGCTTATAATCTATAAGCCATCTTTTAACTATCCGAATATTCCAGATATAAAATTCTCTTATGAAGAAAAAAGCCTTCTTTACCGTAGGTCCTTGCTGAAGTTGACCTTTTTGAGCTAAGCTAAACTTTTCTTCTAACTCCTTAATTATATCTCTTTCTAAAAAAGAAAAAATCTTCTCTTTTAAATAAGCTAGATTTCCTTCTTTAGCATAAAGGGCCCCTATTACTGCACCCATGGAAGTCCCAGAGATTAAATCAAAACAAATTTTTTCCCTCTCCAGGACTTCTAATACTCCTATATGAGCAAGACCCCTTGCTCCCCCGCCTCCTAAAGCTAAACCAACCCTCACCTAGATTTTTATATTCTTAATTGAAAGACTTAGTTAGCCTAATCTCTAGCTATAGCTATAGTGATTGCTCCAGCTAAAATAAGAAATAGACCTATACAACCTCTAATCACTAATAACAAATCTTTCCACCAAGCTATAATCGCCCAGATACCTAACCCTACAAGAACAAGTCCTATTATTACTTTAAGAATCATCTTGGCTACTTCTCCTGCAGACTTCTTCTCTTCGGGTTGCTGAGTCTGCTCATTTTGTTTTACCTCTTCTGCCATTTAACACCTCCTTCTTTTTAAATATCCACTCTAGCCATCAAACAATTTGAATTTTTTATTATATCAAAAAATTAATTTTTTTGAACTTTAAATTTTAAATTATAAACTTTCTCTGAGGGTCGAGATTTCCAACGTCGATGAATCCAACCCCAAAGCCCAGGATACCTCCTTATCCAGTCCTCTACTATTTTAGTAAATTTTATAGCATTTACAAGTATTGTTTCATCCTTATCTTCTCTAACCTCTAACGGCACTTCCTCCTCTATAAAAACGCTATGTTGGGCCCCCCTCTCTCTAACTATAAACATAGGAACTATAGAGGCTTTACTTCTTAAGGCTAAAACTATAGGACCGATAGGGGTAGCTGCTAGTTTTCCAAAAAATCTAACCCAAACTCCCCCTGTGCCAAAGTTCTGGTCCATCTGTATCACTAAAATCTCATTGTTAGCTAAAGCTCTAAGGGAATTAAAGACAGCCTCCCTTTTAGGATAAGAAAAGATAGTTTTTACCCCTGTAGCACTTCTTAATCTATGAATGAAACTTCCAGCTTTCTCATCCCGTAAGGGTCTAGCCATAGTGTTTACCACAAACCCTTCCTCTTTAAGCCTCAAGCACATTAAGGGGAAATTTCCAAAATGTGCGGTAAGAGCAATTACTCCCTTACCTTTTTTAAGAGCTTTCCTCAAATTTTCTATCCCTTTAATCTCTACTTTTTCTTTTATCCTTTGAGGATTGTTAAGGAAATAAAACATCTCCCAGCTTGCTTCTCCCATAAATCTGAAACAATCTTTAGCAATCCTCTTAATCTCTAAAGGGCTCTTCTCCCCAGAGAAAGCAATTCTTAAACTATCTAAAGCTATCTTTCTATGTCTTACTGAAAAAATATAGCCTAAAGCTCCAAAAGTTCTTCCTGTAAAAAGAATAAGCTTAAGAGGCAAAAATCTAATTAACCAAGAGCTAAATCTAAGAAGAACCCACCCAGCTTTTCTTTTTAAAATCTTCTTTTTCTCCTTATCCATATTCTTCTAAACCCCACCCTTCTCCATTTCAGAGAAATCTTTAGCAAAGAGCTTTAATCTATTAGTTCTGTAAATGTAAATCACATAAATTCTGCAAATTATTAGTCTTACAACTTATACCCTATCTTCCTCAAAAAATCCTTTCTCCATTTAATATCTTCTTCAGTTTCTACTCCCTTAGGAGAAGAACCATCAACCACTCCTAAAATTCCTCTTCCCTGAGGGGTCTGGACAACAATCACCTCTAAGGGATTAGCTGTAGCACAGAAAATTCTGCATACCTCAGGAATCATCTTTACTCTATTTAAAACATTTATAGGGAAACTCTCTCTTAAAGCAATAAAAAAAGAGTGTCCTGCTCCTATATTTAAAGCATTCTCTATAGATAACTTCTTAAGCTCTTCATCGTTACCTTCAGCCCTTACTAAAGTCTTTCCTGAAGATTCACAGAAAGCAAAACCAAACTTTATGGCAGGTAAGGAAGAAACCAACGCTTCATACAAATCTTCAACAGTCTTTATAAAATGAGCTTGGCCAATAATTACATTAACCTCTTGGGGCTTCTTAACTTCTACTACCTCTATCTCCATAATAACATCCCCCCTCAAGTATTAACTTCTTAATCTTGAATTAAAAAATCCTATCACACAAAACCCTAATCCTATATATATAAATATATCTCCTAACTTACTATAGAGAGTCACTCCCTCTTGAGGAAAGATTTTACCATTTAATAAACCTTCTACAAATATTTTTTTATTCCTAAGCCTTAGGCTCTTTATAATCTCACCTTTAGGAGAAATTATACAACTTATCCCAGTATTGGAAGACCTTATTAGATACTTTCTTTGCTCAACAGCTCTAAACACTGCAATTTGAAGATGCTGGACTACCTGAGGATAGCCCCTAAACCAAGCATCATTAGTAATATTTACTAAAACATTCGCACCCTTCTTAACAAAATCACTCACCAGTTTAGGAAAAGTATCCTCAAAACAAATGAGGGTAGCTATTTTAGTATTTTTATAGGTAAATACAGAATATTTCTTACCTGGGGAGATATCTCCAAAAGAGCTCACAACAGGGATAAAGCCTAAAACTCTCCTTAAGGGAACAAACTCTCCAAAAGGTACTAATTTAAGCTTTCTATATTTAGCTAAAACCCTGCCTCCTTTGGAAATAAGGAAAGAAGAATTAAAATATTTTCCTTGGATTTTTTCTACCACTCCGATAAGAATATCTCTATAAGAACTTTTAGCAAGGTACTCTAACTCTTTAAGATTTCCTTCATTCACTAGATAAGGCCAGCTTGCCTCAGGAAAAATTGCCAAATTCTGAGGAGGAACTCTCCTTAAGAGGGAGCTTAACTTATCTTCTATCTCTTGATAGTATAAAGAATCCCATTTCTTCTGCTGAGGTATATTAGGTTGGATTATGGTTACTAGAAATATTCTCTCTTTCGCAAGAGGATTCTTTAGAGAAAAATATCCATAAACCAAGAAAGAAAATAACAAAAGAAAAAATATAAAGAGCTGAGAGGAAACTTTTTTTATTCTCTTTGCATCTAAAAGATTAAATAAGATTGTATTAAAAGAAATAATTAAAAAAGAAATTGGCCAGACTCCTAAGATACTGGCTACCTGAATAAGAATCAAATTCTTAAATTGACTGTAACCAAATAAAGCCCAACCAAAACCTCCTAAGTTTGTCCTTATATATTCGAATATAACCCAAAAAAAAGGAATTAATAGGAAGTTGAGTCTCTTATCTAAAAATCCCTTAATCGTTAATCCTGAAACTGCCCAATATAAAGAAAGATATAAAAGAAGAAAAAATAGGCCCAGACGAGTCACAAAACCTATCCAGAATACTATTGTTAAGAAGTGAATAAATCCGGCAAGATAAGAATATAAAAAGCTAACTTTATAACTGCTCTTCTTTATCACAATAAATAAAAAAACCAAAGAAACCCAGATAAGAAAGGAAAAATAAGGAAGATTAAAACTAACTCCTGATAAAATCCCTGAAAGTAATGAAAGAAATAAATACTTAAACTTCATTCTCAGGAGAATCTAAGAACTATACACAGTTAGCTTAGAGGTTTCTTCCACAGCATTTCTTGTACTTCTTTCCACTCCCGCAAGGACAAGGCTCATTCCTTCCTATCTTCCTCTTAAAAACTTGCTGAGTCTTAGGGGAAGCTTTGGATTCTTCCTTTTTTAAAGGAGAGTATTGGTCATGAAGAAAACTCCGAGGACCTCCGGCTAGAGTACTTCTTAACTTAGGAGGTTCCTTCAATTCTACCCTAAAAATTAAATCCAAAATTCCTTCTCTTATAGAAGAAAGCATATCTAAAAAAGCTCTAAAAGCTTCATGTTGATACTCCTCAACAGGATTTCTCTGGCCGTAAGCTCTTAAGTGTATGCCTTCCTTTAGATTATCTAAGACTAACAGGTGCTCCTTCCACCGAGAATCAATCACTTGCAAAGAAACTACTCTCTCCAAAAACCTTAATTTCTCCCTCCCTAAGTTGGCTTCTCTCTCTTCGTATTTTTCTTTAATCAAATTAAAAATTATTTCCATCAACTCCTCAGGGGCTCTATTCTTAAAAATCTCCTTTTCTATATTTATTCCAAACCTAAAATTTAATTCTTTTCTAAATTTTTCTTCTTCTATTTCAGGGTCTTCTACTTCTTTAGAGAAGAGAAATTCTATTCTTTCCTCCAAAGATTCTCTGACCATACCTAAAATATCTTCCTTTAAGTCCTTACCTTCCAAAACCTCTCTTCTCTTAGTATAAATCACCTCTCTCTGTTTATTCATCACATTATCAAATTCCAAGAGCTGTTTCCTAATTTCAAAATTATGTGCTTCTACTCTTCTCTGGGCTACTTCAATAGAACGACTTACCCAAGGATGCTCAATAGGCTCATCCTCAGGAAAACCAAACCTCTCCATCAAATACATAATTCTCTCTGAACCAAAAAGTCTCATCAAATCATCCTCTAAAGATATGTAAAAACGAGAGGAACCAGGGTCTCCCTGACGACCAGCTCTTCCTCTTAATTGATTATCTATCCTCCGAGCTTCATGACGTTCTGTGCCTATTACATGTAAACCTCCCAATTCTACAACCTTATTGTGTTCGCCTTCAAAGTCTTTATTATATTCTTTCAAAAGCCTCTCAAATTCTTCCTTATAACCCTCATCCCAAGGATTCAGGCCCTTCTCTCTTAATAAGCTTTTTACTAAATATTCAGGATTTCCTCCCAAAATTATATCTGTACCTCTTCCTGCCATATTAGTAGCAATGGTGACCTGTTTAAACTTTCCAGCTTGGGCTACAATATAAGCTTCTCTCTCATGGTATTTAGCATTAAGAACCTGGTGAGGTATCCCTTTCTGCTTTAGAAGAGTTGAGAGGTACTCTGAATTCTCGATAGAGGTGGTTCCTACCAAGATAGGTCTTCCTATTTTATAGAGCTCCTCAATCTCTTTTACTACTGCTCTAAATTTTGCCTCTTTGCTCTTATATATCTTATCAGGGAAAGTATCTCTGCGCAGAGGCCTGTTGGTGGGAATAACCACCACATCTAAATTATATATGTGTTTAAACTCTTGAGCCTCAGTATAAGCTGTTCCAGTCATCCCTGCTAATTTCTTGTACATCTTAAAATAATTCTGTAAGGTTATGGTAGCTAAAGTCTGGGATTCTTCCTGAATCTTTAGGCCCTCTTTAGCCTCTATTGCCTGGTGTAAGCCATCAGACCAACGTCTCCCTGGCATAAGCCGTCCAGTAAACTCATCTACAATTATTACTTTACCCTCTTTTATAATATAGTCTCTTTCTCTCTTAAAAAATTCTTTTGCTCTTAAAGCTTGCCTTATATGGTGGGGCCACTCACTGGAGATATCCTCAAAAAGATTGGTTAAGCCTAAATACTCTTCACATTTCTTTAAACCTTGTTCGGTTAAAGTGACAGCTTGGGTCTTCTCATCAGCTAAATAATCAAAGCCCTCCCCTAAATCAATGCCTTTATATTTGGCCTCTATCTCATCTTTCTCTAAAATCTTTCTTCCTTTTAGCCTCTTAGCAATCTTCTCAGCAATATAATATTTATCGGTTGACTCCTCAGCTGGTCCAGAGATAATCAAAGGGGTTCTTGCTTCGTCAATAAGGATAGAATCGACCTCATCTACAATTGCATAGAAATGACCACGCTGAACCATATCTTCCAAATGCAAAACCATATTATCTCTTAAATAATCAAAACCAAACTCATTATTGGTGCCATAAGTGATATCGCAAGAATAAGCCAATCTTCTTTCTTTCTGAGACATCCCTTGCTGAATAACCCCCACAGATAAGCCCAAAAACTCATAAACTGGTCCCATCCATTCCCTATCTCGCTTGGCTAGATAATCATTAACAGTAACAATATGCACACCTCTTCCCAAGAGAGCATTAAGATAAGCAGGTAGAGTTGCTACTAAAGTCTTTCCCTCTCCAGTGGCCATTTCAGCAATCCCGCACCTATGAAGAACTATCCCTCCTAAAATCTGCACATCAAAATGTCTCATTTTTATAGTTCGGCGAGCAGACTCTCTCACCAAAGCAAAAGCCCAAGGCAAAATCTCATCTAATACTTTCTGGGAAACTTTATATCTTTCTTCCTCATCTTGGATGTCCCTAGTTTTCTTAAAGATACGGTCTCTAAACTCTTGAGTCTTCTTAGGGAAAAAATCATCAGGTCTGCTTCTCAACTCCTCCTCTAAAGAATTAACTAGGGAAACTATTGAAGCATACTTTGCAATTTGAGAAGCTGAAGGCAAGGGGATTTCCTTATTTAACTTTATATTTACTTTGGGATTTAACTTCTCTATCTTTTTTTGATAAGAACTTATAAAATATCTCTTAAACATTTTTATTCTTTAAATATGCTTCTATAAAACCATCTAAATCTCCATCCAAGACGGCTAAAGCTTTAGAAGTTTCATAACCAGTCCTATGGTCTTTAACCAAAGAATAAGGATGCAAAATGTAAGAACGAATTTGAGAGCCCCACTCTATTTTCTTCTTATCCGAAGAAATCTTCTCCAATTCTTTCCTTTTCTCTTCTTGTAGCCTATTATAAAGACGGGATTTTAATATCTTAAGAGCGGTTTGCTTATTCTGATACTGAGAACGCTCAGCCTGACAAGAAACTACAATCCCCGAAGGAATATGGGTAATCCTTACTGCTGAATCAGTTACATTTAGATGCTGACCACCGTGACCTGAGGCTCGAAATGTTTCTATCTTTAAATCCTGGGGTTTTATCTCTACCTCTACTTCCTCACTAACCTGAGGGATAACATCCACAGAAGCAAAGGAAGTATGTCTTCTCTTGTTAGCATCAAAGGGAGAAATTCTTACTAATCTATGAACTCCCTTCTCAGCTTTAAGAAAACCATAGGCATATTTTCCTTTCACTAAAAAAGTAATATTTTTAAAACCCGCTTCTTCCTCTTCCAAAAAATCTACTACTTCTATCTTGTAGCCTTTAGTATCAGCCCAGCGACTATACATTCTAAAAAGCATACCTGCCCAATCGCAAGCCTCAACTCCTCCTGCTCCTGAATTTATACTTACTATAGCATCCTCTCTATCAAACCTCTCTTTAAGAAGCACCCTCATCTCAAAAGCAAGAAGTTCTTTCTCTAAGATATTTAATTCCTCCTCTACCTCTTTTTCAAAAGAGGAATCTTCCTTAACTAGATTAATAAGTTCTTCAAGTTGAGTTATTTCTTTGTGTAGCTTACTCCAAGTCTCATACATCTCTTTATATTCTTTAAGTTCTTCTATCTTCTTCCTATTCTCTTTCTCCTCCCAAAAAGAAGGAGAACGCATCTGGTACTCTATCTCTTGAATATGTCTCCTCAAAGTGGTTACTTCAAAGATAGTCTCCCAATTCTTTAATTTTTTTTTGCATCTCTTCTTGAACCCGAATTAAATCTCTCATCTACGCCTCCTTAAACTTATAGTTTCTGCCAACTTAACATCCCATAAAACCCTACACCTCATAATACAGAAAGCAAGGTTTTAAC
>CAZSAI010000020.1:0-13999 GCA_964604895.1 uncultured Planctomycetia bacterium | reverse complement strand
TAGATTGTTTAAATAGGTGTTTGGTCATTTTTTATTTTAAATAGTTGACTCCTTTCTTTAAGACCTGGGTTTGGATTTTCCTTATCTATCTTTGTTCCTAAAGAATTCCCACATCTTAGACAACGGTAATCGTAAAGAGCACCTTTAGGTAAAACTAAAAGAAGTACTTCTCTTACTGGCATAGAAGCTTTACACTCAGCACAGTAAAGATGGGTAGCTGAAAAACTCTCAAACCCTTCCATATTTTATTGATTATTTAGATGATTCGGGGCTCTTATTGTAGCTTATAGCAAGTTAAGGAATTTAAATTAAGAAAACATCCAGAAAAACTAAGCTTCTAATTTTTGAAAACCTAAAGAAATTATTTTTTCTAAAAGTTTTAAATAGTTTATACCTGCCTTTTCTGCAGATTGAGCTAACTCATCATTTTTAGCCAAAGAAGGATTAGCATTTGCTTCTATTATGTAAACTTCTGAAGTAGGAGTAAGCCTTATATCAAATCGGGCATAAGAATTCATGCTTAAAGCTCGGTAAGCACGCTTACAAATCTCTTCAATTTTTTTATCCACCCCTTCTGGAAGTCTGCCGGCAAACACATTTTTTATTCCCCATTTTTCCCGATAATCATAATCCCACTTTGCCTTGTATGTAGCAATTCTAGGCTCATCCTCAGAGAATTCTCCAAACTTCATCTCTCTAAAAGGTAAAACCTTTATCTTCTTATTCCCTAAGACACTAACATACAATTCTCTTCCTTCGATATACTCTTCAGCTATAGCATCAGTATTAAGACTTTGATGAATAAATTTTACTCTTTCCACTAAAGCCTGTTCATTGTCCACAATAGAAGCTAAAGAAATCCCCCGAGAAGCTTCTTCACAGAGAGGTTTAACAATCAGGGGAGGCTTTAGCTTCTTAGGGAGCCAGATTCTTCTTCCTCTATGAAAAGTATAAAAGTTAGGAACTTTTATCCTATGAAAACTTAAGATCTTTTTAGTTAAAGCCTTATCATTGCAGATAAAAAGAGCTTGAGAGCTTGCTCCGGTATAGGGGATGTTTAGCATCTCAAACAAAGAAGCTACATTTTTATCTAGAAAAGACTTCTGATTAAAAACTTCTACCAGATTAAAGATAATATCAGGTTTATTCTCTCTTATTTCTTCTAAAAGAATACTCACATCGTTATAGAGGCCAAGAAGACTTACTTCATAATTTGCCTCCTTAAGGGTGGTAAAGACTTCTTCTTCTACCATCCAGTCTAAATCTTCAAACTCTTTTTTAAAAGAATAGCCCCGAGGAGTAAAATAAGGACTATCAAAAACTAAGAGAATTTTAGGTTTTTTCTTCATTTCTCTTTTTGAAATCTTCCAGTGTATCTATAATTCATAATTAAAGTAGTTATGTAAGTAGAAATCTTTAGGGCGGTTATTGCTTCTTCTTCTGAGGTTTTAAGCTTTAAATCTTTTGTGCGCTCTATTAAACTATCTAAAAGTTCTCCGATAATGTATTTCTTCTCTCCTGTCCACATAGATACATTATTTAATATTTCTCGTTTATATTTTTTTATAATTTCAGAAGCCAAAGAGCCTTCCTTTATCTCCTCAAATATTCTTTTTAAATTAGAATCATGAAAATCAGGAAAATACTCTGCCCAGGATTTTCTCTTTTTCTTATAATAATTCTTCAATTTTATTTTTAAAGTAGAGATAGCCCAATATTTCTTTCCTTTTTTAACTAAGGGCTCTTTATTTTTTATTTCCCTCATTAACTCATCTACATATTCTAATTTTCTCAGCGCTCCCCATCCTTGATATTGACTCTTCCATTTAGAGGTGGGAGAAAGCCACACAGCGAAAGTCTCAGCAAAGTCTTCATCAGGATGATACTGAGCATAATAATCTTCCAGGTGTCTTACAAAACTCTTACTATAAGGCCTGAATCTATAAGTTTCAGGATACTGTTGAGAAAATTTTCCAAAAATCTTCTGCCATTTCTTTCTCTTATAAAGCCTATAAGCATAATTTAAAGCATGCCCTGTCTCATGACGAAGGAGTTTCATGCACCAAGACTTTGTCTCTCCTTCTACCTCTAGCATCATCTTCCTTTCTAACTTTATAAGTCGAGGATGAGCTAAAAAAAAGGCAATCCCTACTACTGGTTCATTATCAGGAGTAAGCCACTCATCAGCAAGATAACAAGGGGGCTTAAACCTTATACCTTTAGCCTCAAGCTCCCTATAAAGCTCCTCTATACAAGCCTGTAGCCAAGTCCCTTCTATCTTCAAAGGTAAATCACACAACCTCAATTCAAGAAGCTCCTCTTCCGAGATCTGAGATAAATCTATAACTTTTCCCATCAGAATCGAAAAAGAAAATCAATAAAAGGGTTATCGAAATGGCGGGAGACTTTCTTATAATAGTAACTTATAAATACAATATGTAAACCCACTAGAATAAGAAATAGAGCTACTATAAAAGATAAAAGCTCAGGAAACACAGCAATCAAAATTCCTGCTAAGATAAGCAAAAATCCTACTACCATCTTACCCTCCTATTTTTTGAAAATATTATATCATAAAAACTAATTTTATAAAGAAAGCAAAATTCAACAAGAATTCACCTCAACTCCAATCTTAACCCCTTGTCTTTAAGAAACTTCTTTATATCTTCAGGGAATTCTCCATTCAATCTCAATATATCCTTGCTCCGAGGGTGTCTAAATTCAAGGTAATAAGCATGAAGACAAGCTCTCTTAAATCTTATAGGCCAGTTTTTAGCAATAGCATACTTTCTTTCTCCAATTAAAGGGTGATTTATCATAGAAAGCTGAATTCTTATCTGATTGGTTCTACCGGTTAGAGGTCTTATCTCTAAAATAGAAAAATCTTTGAAACTTCTTAATCTCCTAATATAAGTAACTGCATATCTTGAGGCCTTTCGCTGAGGTTTTATATAGCCTCTTAGAACCATTTTCTTTTTCTTAAATCCTCCTTGAACTATCCCCAAATATCTTTTTTCTACTCTATGGGCTCTAAATTGAGCCATTACCTTTCTCTGATTTTCTATATCTTTAGCAAAGATAATAAGACCGGAGGTTTCTCTATCTAATCTGTGACAGGGATAAGCTATCTCTTTTTTAGCTCTTAGGTATTCATTTACTAACGAAAGGAGGGTGTTCTTTTCCTTTTTAGGGGTAGGTAAGACTAAAAGATTAGGCCTCTTATTTATTACTAATAAAAACTCATCTTCAAAAACAATCTCATTATCTTTAATATCCATTTACTAAACAAGATAAAAGCTCCCCCAACTTTTCTTTTCTCTTCTCTAGCTTCCAAAAATTATCCGTATTAACCAGCGGGAAAAGACAATCAACCCTCACTTAAGCCTAACGAGCTGGGGGGCTCATTTCGAAAATCTTCCTAGCTATTTGAGGATGTTCGGCAATAAATCTCAACTCCTCCTCCACCAAAGGTTTCTGATTATGGACATTTGCATATCGAACAAGCTCAAGAATCTCTCCAGCTTCTTTCTCGTCCCTAAATTTTACCGCTAATCTCTCATAAACATTTCTAAAACCTTTTATCCCAGAATATTCTCCTACTGTAATCTGCCTTCCAGTCTCAATTACTTCAGGTTCTCCTCTTCCTAATTCTTCAAAATCGTAAAGCTCATAATTTCTTCTATTTTTTAAAGCACCATCAGCATGAATACCTGACTCATGAGCAAAAGCATTAGCACCAATCCCAGGCTGATTTATGGGTATAGGAATCCCCAAAGCATAAGAAGCATACTTACACATAACCCAGGACCACTTCAGCTTAATTTTATCATCAAGTTTATATTTATCTTCTATCCCTTGAGAATACTTAATTGCTAAGACTACCGAAACTAAATCAGCATTTCCTGCTCTCTCGCCTATTCCATTTATACAAGTATTAATATAAGCATCAAAACCAGCATCAACAACTGCTTTTGCTCCCGCTAAAGAATTAGCCACAGCCATACCTAAATCATTATGACAGTGAAGCTCAAGAGGAAGTCTTACCTCCTCTGCCAGTTTTCTCACTCTTTCGTATATAGAAAAAGGGCTGTCATAACCTAGAGTATCGCAATACCTTACTCTATCTGCTCCAGCTTCTTTAGCAGCTAAAGAAAACTCTATCAAATAGCTTAAATCCGTCCGAGAAGCATCCTCAGCATTCACCCCGATAGTTTGAGCACCTTTTTCTCTTGCCAATTTAACTGCCTTCTGCATTACCTTAATTACACCTTTCTCATCTAATCTTCTTTGAAATTTATAGACTATCATCTGTTTAGATGTAGAAATAGAGAGATTAAGATGTTTTATCTTGGGGACATTCTCAAAAGCTTTCTCTACATCTTGGGGAATCGCCCTAAGCCAGCCACTTAGCCTCATAGGAGAAATAATCCCCATCTCTGCCAACTCTAAGTTAGCATTAAGATAATTTATCTCATGGTGAGTAAAAGGAAAACCAAACTCGCTTTGAAAAACTCCAAATTTGTTAAGATAAATATTAATTAAGGTCTTCTGAAGTTTAGATAAGCATATGCGGGAAGTCTGAACCCCATCTCTATTAGTAACATCAATAATATGAATTTCAGCCATCCTAACCCTCCTATTCTTTAAAAGTCTTCTTAAACTAAACTAACTTTTTTAGAAAACTTTCTATCCTATCTAAACCTCGCTGGATAGCTTCTAAAGAAGTAGCAAAAGAAATTCTTATAAAATCGTCTCTTCCAAAAGCTTTCCCAGGAACTACTGCTACCTTCTCCTCCTCTAAAAGAACCTCTGAGAAATCTAAAGAATCTTTGAGAAGCCTGCCTCTAATCTCTTTATCCAGAAAATTACTTATATCAATAAAGCAGTAAAAAGCACCTTGAGGTCTAATACAAGAAAGTCCTTTAATTTTTTCTACTCTATCTAAGAGATAGTCTCTCCTTTTTCTAAACTCCTCTCTCATCTTATAAACTTGCTCTTGAGAACCATCTAAAGCTTGAATCCCAGCTATTTGAGATATAGAGGTAGGACAAGAAGTAGTATGAGATTGAATACTGGAAGCAAGTCTTATTATCTGAGATAGCCCAGCAGCATAACCAATACGCCAACCAGTCATAGAATAGGCTTTAGAAAGGCCATTTACTACAATAGTCCTTTCCTTAAGATCTGGAGAAAGACTTGCTATACTTAGATGAATAAAATCATCGTAGATAATCTTCTCGTATATCTCATCAGAAAGACAAAATATCTTTTTCTCCAAAATAACCTCACCTATTTTGAGTAACTCCTCTTTGGTGTAGACAACCCCTGTAGGATTAGAAGGCGAGTTAAGAATTAGAAGTTTAGTCTTAGAAGTTATAACTTTTTTTAGCTCCTCAATATCTATTTTGAACCCATCCTCTTTCTTGGTTCCCAAAAATAGAGGTTTTGCTCCGACCAACTTTACCATTTCTGGATAACTTACCCAATAAGGAGTGGGGATAATTACCTCCTCTCCCGGATTAACTAAAGAAAAGATTATTTCAAATATTACATATTTGGCTCCGGGAGAGACTAAAATATTCTCAAGTCCATATTCTAAGTTATTATCTCTTCTAAACTTTCTTATTATAGCTTCTTTAAGTTCTACTAAACCTGAAGAAGGAGTATACTTAGTAAAACCTTCATCAATTGCTTCTTTGGCTTTCTCTTTTATATCCTCAGGGGTATCAAAATCTGGCTCACCAGCGGAAAAATTAATAACATCTAAACCTTGCTTCTTCATAACCTTGGCTTTTGCCGAGATAGCCAAGGTTAAAGAGGACCTTATCTCTTCTACTCTCTTGGAAAACATACTGCCTCCTTGCAGGTTTTATAATATATCTAAAAAACTGCGTTTTGCAAGGATTTTTAATAATTCTTTCTCAAAGAATAAAAGAAAGGCAATTTTGGTTAAGAAAACTTTATAAGGTAGAATTTTTTCTTCAGAAAAATTTGAAAAATTTAACTTAAGATTAAATAAGCCACTCCCAGATAAATCCCCGTACCTAAAATATCAGCTAAGGTAGTTATAAGAGGGGTGCTAGCTGTAGCTGGATCTTTCCTAAGTTTAGTGAAGATAAAAGGAAGTAAAACCCCAATAAGACATCCTACCACAACATTTATTATCATAGCTAAAACAACTACTGAAGCAACCAAAAAACTTTTCCCTCTAATAATCCCCATTACAGAAATTCCTAAGCCCATAGCAATCCCTAAAGCTGTAGCTACCAACAGTTCTCTTCCCAAGAGAAATAACCAGTCTTTCAATTTTACCGTGCCTAAAGCCAAGGCCCTTATCACTAAAGTTGCTGACTGAGAACCAGCATTTCCCGCAGTATCTACCAAAACTGGTAAAAAGGTGACCAAAACCACATACTTAGCTATCATCTCTCCAAAACTCTGGATAATCCCCCCAGTAACTAAATCCATAACTAAAAGTAGAAAAAGCCAAGTTATTCTTGCTCGAAATATCTTTTTAAGGGGGATTTCTTTTATTCGGGTAAAGAGGTCTAAATCTATAGATTTTGCTTTAATTGCTGAGAACCTTGTAAAATCTTCTGTCTGCTCCTCCCTAATCGCATCAATAATATCATCAACCGTAACTATCCCTAAGAGGCGACCTTCGGAATCCGTAACTGGCAAAGCTACCAAATCATACTTCTCAAAAAGTTTTATTGCCTCCTCTTGATCACTATTAGCAGGGGTAGATATAAAGTGGTAATCCATAAGGGATTCTATTATTTGAGTCCTATTAGCTAAAATCAACCTTCTTATAGGAATCTCATCTACAAGATGCCAATTCTCATCTACTACATAGACAATATCGATGGTTTCAGCATCTTTGCCATATTTGCGGAGATGCTCAATTGCTTCCTCAACAGTCCAATTTCTTTTAAGAGCTACATAATCCGGGGTCATTAGTCTTCCCACACTATTTTCAGGATACCCCAAAAGCTGAAGAGCTTCCTTCCTCTCTTCGGAAGGAAGAACATTTAAAAGCTTACGAGTCAAAGGAGGAGGTAAATCCTCAAATAACTCGGTTCTATCATCAGGATGAAGCTCAGTAATAATAGCCTTAACATCCTGGTCAGTAAGACTATTAAGAATTTCTGCCTGAAGCTCACTTTCTAACTCCGAAAAAACTTCTGATTGTAATTCTGAAGGAAGGAGTCTAAGTAGAATTAAACAATATTTGACATCGAGTTCCTGAAAAAGTTCAGCTATATCTGAAGGATATAAAGCCGAAATAGCCTCTTTTATTGCTTTCCAGTTTTTATCCTTAATCAACTTCTCAATCTCGGGCTTAAGCAAATTGATATGGGCACTAATCTTATCCTGCTTCATAGCTAGCGTTGTTAAGTTGTATAATCTATCCTATCATACAAGAGAAGAATTTCAAATAATTTCTAAATTACTTATTTTAAGAGGCTAAATAGGAGAGAGTATAGTTTATAATCTTATTCATTACTTCTACTACCCGCCAAGGATACCTGCCTACAGCTGTCTCTCCTGAAAGCAAAAGATAAGTTGCTCCATCTAAAATAGCATTAGCTACATCTGAGACTTCGGCCCGGGTAGGAAAAAAATTCTCTGTCATACTCTCAAGCATCTGTGTTGCCACAATCACCTCTCTCTTAACCATCTTTGCTTTCTTTATTATCTCTTTTTGAATAAAAGGGACCCTATAGAAAGGAAGGCAAATCCCTAAATCTCCTCGGGCTATCATTATTAAGTCTGAGACCTCTATAATCTTATCAATGTTCTTCAGAGCAGTCTTATTTTCAATCTTAGCCACTATTTTAGAGTCGGGAAGCTTATCTCTTATAGATTCTCTCAAAGTTAGAATATCTCTTGGGCTCCTTACAAAAGACTGAGCTATAAACTCTGGCTTAAATAAAAAAGCAGTTTCCAAAGACTTCTTATCTTTGAGAGTAAGGCCCGAGTATTCTATCTTAAATCCAGGAATATTTATCCCCTTATAAGAAGAAAGTATGCCTCCTAATACCACTTCTACCTTTAATTCCTTTTTAGAACTCTTAAGAACCCTTAAGATTATGCGGGCATCATCTATATATATTAACTGAGTTTTTTTAATAGAGCTTAAGGAACCTTTATAATCTATAGGGATAATTCCTCTTTCCTCTATTTTCTCATTAGATAGATAAAAAACTTCTCTCTTTTTTAAGATCAAGGGACTTTTAAGTCTTCCTACGCGAATTCTGTAACCTTCTAAATCTTGCATTATCTTTATTGCTCTCCTGTATTTCTTATTTAATCTTCTTATCAAATTTACTCTTTCTAAGTGTTCTTTAATACTCCCGTGAGAGAAATTAAGTCTTACTATATCCAGCCCTGAAAGCATCATCTTCCTTACCACACTCTCGGTGGAAGAAGCTGGACCTAAGGTAGCTATTATTTTAATTGGTGATACTCTACCCAACTTTAATTCTCTTTTCTAAAAAACTCCAATTCTGCCTCTTCTTTAAGCAAATACTTTATAACTTTGCCTGTAGAGGATTTAGGAAGAGCCTCTCTTATCTCTATCCTCCAGGGTAATTTATAAGAAGCAATCCTCTCTCTTAGATAATCAAAAATCTTCTGAGGACTAAGACTTTCCTTTTCTTTTAAAACCACAAAAGCCAAAGGAGTCTCTCCCTTGCGAGGATGATTTATTCCTACTACTGCAGCCTCCTTAACCTGAGGCAGCTGATAAATAACCTCTTCTATCTCTCGAGGATAGACATTCAAACCTCTCACATTTATCATTTCTTTCAATCTTCCTACAATATAGATATAGCCGTCCTTATCAATCTTAGCCAAATCACCGGTATAAAGATAACCACCTTTAATAGTTTCTTTTGTATCTTTTTCTCTTTTAAAATAGCCTTTCATAACATTAGGCCCTTTAACTATGAGCTGGCCCACTTCTCCCGGAGGAAGTATTCTCCCCTCTTTATCCACTACTTTTACCTCCTGGGAAGGGAAGGCTAGACCCACAGAACCCGGGATTCTCTTTCCTCTCAAAGGATTTAAAGAAACTACCGGAGAAGCTTCAGTTAACCCATAGCCTTCTAAGAGAGGTATACCAAACTTCTTCTCAAACTCTGGTATTACTCCAGCAGATAAAGCCGAAGCTCCTGAAATTGCTAACCTTAAAGGATTAAAAAACTTCCCCAGAAAAGGTATTCTAAAAAACCGAGGAAGTTTTATATCTTTTAAGGCAGAAAATATAGAAGGAATTCCTACAAATATACTCACTCTGTGCTTAACTATACCTCTCAGAATTCTTTTAAAAGGCCTTACTGACCTAAAAATTACAGTAGATGAGCCTGTATATAAAGGGAAAAGAAGACAGACCGTAGAAGCAAAAGAATGAAATAAAGGCAGGATACATAAAAAAACATCCTTAGAACTTGCCTCTATTGCAATTTGGCAATCTTTTACATTAGAGATTAAATTTTTATGAGTAAGAGAGGCTCCTCTAGGTTTTCCTGTAGTACCTGAAGTATAAATAATCTCAGCTATATCTTCAGAGGAAATAGTTATATTTTTTAAAAACTGCTCTGCCTCATCCAAAATATCTCTAAGCTCAACTACTTCCTTATAAGATTTTTTATCAAAAGAAAAAGAGATAATTCGAGAAAAAGAACTCACCCTTAAATTTATATTGAGAGCATCTTCAATCTTATCTGGAGAGACTATCAAAACTTTAGCTTCGGTATCTTCTACTAAAAATTTGGCTTCTTCTCTTTTAAACATACTATTTATAGGAACAACTATCCCTCCTACTTTAAGAATAGCGAAGTAAGAAAGGACAAACCAGATAGAGTTATGTACCCATAAACAAACTCTATCTTGGGGTTCTACTCCTATCCTATGTAAAAAAGACGCAAGGTAGGAAGATAAGAGATTAACTTGAGAAAAGGTAAGTCTTCTTTTGCCAAAAATAAGGAAAGTCTTAGAAGGAAATTGTTTGGCTCTATTTTCTAAAACTTCTACTAAATTCTGAAAATCTTGATTATATAAATTAGCTCCAACTCTAAATGGTACAAATCTTCCCAATACATCCTCCTGAATATTCTGCCTCTACAGAAAGAGGCTCCTCCCCTGCCAAATTTAAAACCTGCTTTTCTCTACTGTTATATCTATAAATAGTAATCCCCTTAAGCCCCATCTTATAAGCAAGATAGTAGATATTTTTCACTGTATTTACAGTGGTCTTAAAAGGTAAGTTTATGGTTTTGGAGACAGCATTATCAGTGAATTTCTGAAAAGCTTGCTGAATCTGAAGATGCCTGAGATAAGGAATATCAAAAGCAGTAACAAAAACCCTCTTTATCCAAGTAGGAATACCCTTTATCTTTCTTAAAGAAGGATTATAAGAAAGCTCCTCTATTAAAGATGAAGAATAGAAACCTCTCTCTTTTGCTATTTTTAAAAAGTGAGGATTAACCTCCAAAAATGTTTTTCCTCCTAATATCTTTCTTAAGTAACTTATCCCAAACAAGGGCTCTATACCTGAAGAGCATCCAGCAATTATACTTATAGAACCAGTAGGAGCTATACTATTTAGAGTAGCATTCCTCAACCTAAGATTTCTCTTTTTGTATATAGAAAATTTATAGTTAGAAAATACACCTCTCTCTAAAGCTAATTGAAAAGAGGCTTTCACTGACTCTTCTCTTATAAATCTCATAATCTTTTTAGCTAACCTTACTGCTTCCTCAGAGTCATAGGATAGTCCTAACTTAATAAGCATATCAGCAAAACCCATAACGCCTAAACCTATTTTTCTGTTAGCTTTGGTAGCTTTCTCTATCTGAGGAACAGGGAAATTATTTACCTCAATTACATTATCTAAAAATCTTACCCCTAAATGGACGAGCTCTCTCAATTTCTCCCAGTTAATCTTCTGTTTCTCCACAATTTTAGACAAATTTATTGAACCTAAATTGCAAGACTCATAAGCAAGAAGTGGTACCTCCCCACAAGGATTGGTAGCTTCAATCTTTCCTCCTGTCTTTATAGGATGAAGCTTATTTATCCTGTCAATAAAAACAACTCCTGGTTCTCCAGAGTTAAAAGAAGCCTCGCAAAGCTTATGGAACAAGGAAGCGCTTTTAATTTTCCTTTCTCTCTTTTTAGTTCGAGGATTAATTAAATAAAAATATTCTTTATCCTGCAAACTTCTCATAAAATTATCGCTTATTGCCACAGAGAGATTAAAGTTAGAAAACGCTCCTTCTTTCTCCTTGGCTTTAATAAACTTCAATATATCCGGATGCTGAATGTTCAACACCCCCATATTGGCACCCCTTCTTCTTCCACCTTGAATTACTACGGAGGTAGCAGAATCAAAAATTTTCATAAAAGAAACAGGACCTGAAGCTCTCCCTCCAGTAGAAGCAACGATATCTCCTTCAGGTCGCAGGTTAGAAAAAGAAAAGCCCGTTCCTCCTCCAGTCTGATGAATTATCCCCATAATCTTAACTGCTTCAAAGATGCTCTCTATAGAATCCTCGATTGGTAAAACAAAACAGGCTGAAAGCTGACCAAAAGAGGCTCCAGCATTCATTAAAGTTGGAGAATTAGGAAGAAACTCTAAATTATCCATTATTTGGAAAAATCTATCCCGAAAATAACTGGCCTTGGACTTCTCCTCAGCCCCAGCTATAGTCTTAGCTACCCTTAAAAACATTTGGGTAGGTGTTTCGCAAATCTTACCTTTGTGGTTTTTTTTTAAATACCTTGCTTTTAAAACCTGGTAGGCATTCGGGGGAAATTTCATTTCTAAAAGAGGCTCTCTTAATTTATTTAAGAGCCCCACCACTGTTTTTGAATTTCTTGAGGGAAATACTTCAAAATATATTCAAAAATATCTTCTTTTAAAGAATCCTTAATACTTAAAAAACAAAGACCAGCCTGAAAATAAGTAGAAAAATTTTCACTCCAGAGTACTTTTCCTACAGCTTCTTGAGGTGGCTTGTTAGGAAAGTAAAAGAACAAATCTAAAATCTCATCCTTCCTCAAGACTTCCTGAGCCTGAAGCCTTAGACCTTTCATACTTATATCTAAAGTAAGGCTAGAATACTTTTCTTTTTTATCAGGCCGCTGGTATTCTAATTTTATAGGTACCTTGAATCGAGGAATAGCTCTTTTCTCTATCATAACTTTATTTTACCATTTTAAAAAACCAACTCAAATGTAATTTATTCTCTAAAAAAGAAATCTCAAACCCCATATGTAGTTCTATTAATTAGTCTTCAGCTAGTATTAAAATCGAGCTTCATCCCATCATAAGCACACTTCACCTCTACCCTCAATTCTTTAGTAAGAACCTCTTCTAAACTATGAGGCTTAGCCTTAAGCATAGTCATTCCAAAATGAGTAAGAATAACTTTCCTCGGTCTTATGGAAGAAATTAGTTTCTTTGCCTCTTCTAAACAAAGGTGCTTAACAGTTTCTCTCCTCTTAAGGAAAACCACATTTATTATTAGAATGTCAGCCTTATAATAAGTAATCAAATCATCAAAATACTCGGTATCAGTAATTAGAGAGATGAGGTATTTATCCATTTGAAATTTTAATCCATAAGTCTGAACTGGGTGCTTCATTAAAGTAGGAACTTCAAATTCAAAATCTCCAATATTAAATTTACCTACTTCTAAGTAACTTACTCGCTTGGGAAACTCAACAAGATAATCAAAAATAACCCCGCCCTTACCAAAAGCATCCTTGGGAGCAAAAAGAGAACCTCTCTTTTTAAATCCTCCCTCAGTCATTGCTTCAATCATTAAGTTTATATCGTTAGAATGGTCTAAATGTTTGTGGGTAAGAATTAACCCAGTCAATTTTTGAGGCTCAAGTTTTGGTTTAGAATTTAAAGCTCGGATAAGAGCGCCGGGGCCTGGGTCTATCAATATATTTTCATCTTTATAATTTATCCACAATCCTCCTGAAGCTCTAAGTTGCTTCAACATCACAAACCTTGCCCCTGCTGTGCCTAAAAACTTTATAAAACCCATCCAGATTTTACAATATTTTTCAAATACTATTCTCAAACATTTGTCAGATTAGCTAAACCTTACCCAGTTTTTTGCCCTTTTTATATTTACCCCAATCTTTCTTAAGTCCTCTAAAGTTTTAAACTTCCAATATTTTCTCAATCTAACAATCTTCTCTGAAAGCCTAGGGCCTATACCGGGAATTCTCTTCAGAAGAAATAAAGAAGCCTTATTTATATTTACAGGGAATAGGTTTTTATTAAGATAAGCCCAATAAACTTTAGGGTCTTTATCTAGGGGGAGATTTCCTTCTTTATCAAAGAAAAGTTCACCAAACTTAAACCCATAGTTTCTCAGAAGAACATCTGCCTGGTAGAGCCGGTATATCCTCTTAAAAGAGGTAGAATCTCTATTCTCAAGAGGCGTATCCTTTATAGGAACAAAACCGCTATAGTAAACTCTTCTTAGATTAAAATTCCTATAGAGAGTTGAACTTACTTCCAAAATCTGCTTATCCTTCTCTTTATCTGCACCTACCACTAATTGAGAAGTTATGCCTGATTTGAATACCCCCTTTTTATTCAGGTAATAAAGAAATTTAAGATGTCTGAGTAAGCCTTTCTCCAAATTCTTCTCAGGACACAACTTCTCCAGAAATTCTTTTTTAGGGACTTCTAAGTTTATAGAAACTCTGTCAGCAAGAAAAGATAAGCCTTCTACAAGATTTAGGTCTGCAGAAGGAAGAACTTTAGCATGGATAAAACCCTCAAAATTAAACCTCTTTCTTAAAATATAAACAGTATCCAAGATAAGCTTCTGAGAATAAGTAGGGCTCTTGTATATACCTGAGGATACAAATAGACCATCAACCTTTCTTGTTTTGTACAACTGCATAAAAATATTAGCTAACTCTTTGGGTTTTATAAAAAAACGCTGGCAGCTTCTACCTGCTCTTA
>CAZSAI010000019.1:0-14839 GCA_964604895.1 uncultured Planctomycetia bacterium | reverse complement strand
CCTAAGGTAATTTTCTTAATAGGAGTTTTACAGACAAAGCAAGGTTTTCCTTCTCTCCCATAGACTTTTAACCTTTCCTCCATCTTTCCTTCTTTACCCTCAATATCCCGGTAAGCATCAACTGAAGAGCCTCTATACTTTATAGCTTCTTTTAGAACCTCTAAGATACTCTTATATAATAAGGAGATTTCTTTATCTGACAAAGAGGGGCTTTCTCTTAAAGGAGAGATTTTTGCTCTAAACAGGGCCTCTTGGGCATAGATGTTCCCTATTCCCGAGATAATTGTTTGGTCCATAAGAAGAGGCTTAATTTTCCCCTTTTTAGATTTTACTATTTTCCTGAAATCTTCCTCTCTAATCTCAAAAGGCTCTGGGCCTAACTCCCTTATAAATTTTAAATCCCGAAAGTCTCTTCTCAGTCTTAATTCTCCTAGGAGCCGCTGGTCCATATAATTTAGATATTTTCCATTAGAAAATTTAAATATAACTCTAGCCCTTTCATCTTCCTCTCCATATAAAAGCCACCCAGAAATTCTTAAATGGATTATTAAGAATCTATCCTTCCTAAGCCTAAATATAAGAACTTTGGCTCTCCTTATTATCTCTTCTATTTCTTCTCCTTCTAAGCCTTTCTTAAACTCAAAAAAGTCAGGTTCTTTTATAACATTTTTCTTGTTTATTTTAATCTCTACTATCTCTTTATTAAGAATCTTCTCCTCCAACTGTCTTTTTATAGTCTCAACCTCAGGAAGCTCAGGCATCCTCCACCTCCCTATTTGACAATATTGCCTCAAAGGCTATTGTCAAATTTAGTAATTTTTACATATACCTCTCGTTGGCGGGGTCCGTCAAATTCACAAAAATAAATCCCCTGCCAAGTACCTAAGACTAAATTTCCTCCTTCAACTAAAAGAGTTAAAGAATTTCCTAATAAAGAGGCTTTTATATGAGCATCAGCATTTCCTTCCAGATGAGAGTATCTTTTCTGATAAGGAACTACCTCCTCAAGATGTTTTAATATATCTTTCTTAACTGAGGGGTCAGCATTTTCATTTATAGTAATACCAGCGGTAGTATGGGGAGAAAAGATAAAACAAACACCTTCTTTTATCTTAGAGTCTCTGACTACTGATTCTACCTCTTGAGTAATGTCTATAAACTCCTCTCTCTGGTGGGTATTAACTTTAATTACTTTCATTTACTAACCTCTTTATGATAAATTTGAATGGGCTTTACCTGGAAATCCTCTCTTCTAAAAACTTCGATTGCTGATAGAGAAGCCTGAGCTCCGGAAATTGTAGTAATACAAGGAATCCCATACTTTACAGCTCCTGAGCGAATCTTAATCTCATCCTGGCGGGGGATTCTTCCTGAAGGGGTATTAATAATTAAATTAACTTTTTTGTCTTTTATATAATCTAAAATATTAGGTCTTCCCTCAGAAACTTTTGGTAAAACTAAACAAGGGATACCATTACTCTTTAAAACTTTTCCTGTGCCTTCAGTAGCTAAAATCTCAAAACCTAAATCCCTTAACCCCTTAGCAATAAAAACAATTGCTCTCTTATCACTATTCTTTACACTAATAAATACTCTCCCCTCTTTGGGAAGGAATTGTCCAGCTGAAATTTGACTTTTAAGATAAGCCTTAGCAAAATTCTCATCTATACCCATTACTTCTCCGGTAGACTTCATCTCCGGACCTAAAATTATGTCTATGCCGGTAAATCGGTTAAAAGGAAAGACTGATTCTTTAATGCAGGTATAAGCTGGGGTAATTTCTTCAGTAAAACCTAAATCTTTTAAGCTTCTACCCAACATTACCTTAGTAGCCAGCTTAGCTAAAGGCACTCCTATAGCTTTAGAAACAAAGGGGATAGTCCTGGAAGCCCGGGGATTTACCTCCAAGACAAAAAGTTCTTCGTTTTTTACTGCGTACTGGATATTCATAAGGCCTACTATTTTCAGCTCTTTAGCCAAAGAATAGGTAGCCTTTCTTATTTTTTCTATCATAGAGTCAGGCAGGCTATAAGGAGGAAGGCACATCGCTGAATCTCCGGAATGAACCCCTGCTTCTTCAATATGCTCTAAAATACCACCAATAACAAAATTTACTCCGTCGCCAATCATATCTACATCTACCTCAATAGCATCTTCTAAAAATTTATCAATAAGAATAGGTTGATTAGGAGAGGCTAAAAGTGCTTCTCTTATAAATCTCTCTAAAACCTCCTCTTCATAGACTATCTCCATGGCTCTGCCTCCTAAAACATAAGAAGGCCTGACCATTACTGGAAAACCTAACTCCTTAGCAATCTTCTTAGCCTCATAAAAAGAATAAGCTATTCCTGAAGGAGCCTGTTTAAGCCCTAATTTATGGAGGAGTTTTTTAAACTTTTCTCTATCTTCAGCTAAATCAATAGAAGAAGCTGGGGTGCCTAAGATTTTTACTCCTGCTCTCTCTAAGCCCAAAGCTAAGTTAAGAGGGGTTTGACCGCCAAATTGAAGGATTACTCCTAAAGGATTTTCCTTTCTTATAATATTTAAGACATCCTCTAAAGTTATCGGTTCAAAATAGAGTTTGTCCGAAGTATCATAATCAGTAGAAACTGTCTCAGGGTTGCAGTTAACCATAATTGATTCTATGCCTTCTTCTTTCAAGGCAAAACAAGCATGAACACAACAATAATCAAATTCTATCCCTTGACCAATCCGATTAGGACCTCCGCCTAGAATCATTACTTTTTCTTTAGGGTCTACTCTTGCCTCTTCTTCACATTCATAACTAGAGTAATAGTAAGGTGTGTAAGCCTCAAATTCGGCTGCACAGGTATCTACAAGTTTATAGACAGCGAAGATATTGTGTTTTTCCCGAAAAGAGGAAACTTTCTCGGAAGCAATATTTAAAATCTTAGCAATTTGTTTGTCAGAGAAACCTAATTCCTTTGCCCTCTTTAAACTCTTAGCATCTAAGCCTCGATAAGACTTTAAGAAATTTTCAAAATCTATTATCTCTTTTATATTATTTAAAAACCACTTATCTATCTTAGTAAACTCCGCTACTTCTTCTACCGAAAAACCAAGTCTAAAAGCCTCCCCAATATAGAAAATCCTCTCAGCATTAGGGCTAATAAGATTTGCTTTAACTTCAGCCCCAATCTCCTGAGGTTGAACCCTATATTTTCTGGCATCAATAATTGACTCTAGACCATCTTTGCCTATCTCTAAACCCCTTAAGCCCTTCTGGAGAGCTTCTTTAAAAGTTCTTCCTATAGCCATAACTTCTCCTACTGACTTCATAGAAGTAGTCAAAGTCTTATCTGCCTGAGGGAACTTCTCAAAGGCCCAGCGAGGAATTTTTACTACGCAGTAGTCTATCGCCGGTTCAAAACAAGCCGGGGTCTCTTTAGTTATATCATTGGGAATCTCATCTAGAGTATAGCCAACCGCTAATTTTGTAGCAATCCTAGCTATAGGATAGCCTGTTGCTTTTGAAGCTAAAGCCGAACTTCTGGAAAGTCTAGGGTTGACTTCAATAACTACAATTCTTCCATTATAAGGATTTTGAGCAAATTGAATATTTGAACCACCATTTACCCCAATCTTTCTTATTATCCTTTTAGAAAGTTCTACAAAAGTTGCATATTCTTTACCCGTCAAAGTCTGGGAAGGAGCAACTACAATACTATCACCCGTATGAATCCCCATAGGGTCAACATTTTCCATAGAAGTCACAACTATAACACTATCTTTACTATCCCTTACTACTTCAAACTCAATCTCCTTCCAGCCTAAAACAGATTCTTCTATCAACACCTGATGAACCGGACTAGCCTCTAAGGCCTTCGCCAACAAGAACTCTAACTCTTCTCTATTATAAGCAACAGCGCCTCCGTAGCCACCCAAACAATAAGCTGGTCTTAAAATAACAGGAAAGCCAATAGTTCTAGCAATTTTTAAACCTTCTTCGAAAGTTGTAGCAATGTCACTTTTAGGAACTTCTAACCCAATCTCCTGCATTGACTTTTTAAATAATTCTCTATCTTCTGCCCTAGCAATTGCCTCAACAGATGCTCCAATTGACTCTACATTATATCTTTCTAAAATCCCTTCCTTCATTAAAAAATAGGCTAAATTAAGACCAGTCTGTCCTCCTAAAGTTGGAAGGATTGCGTCGGGCCTTTCTTTTTCAATTATTTTAGTTAATACCTCAACAGTTAAAGGTTCTATATAGGTTACACTTGCCATCTCTGGATCAGTCATAATTGTAGCCGGATTAGAATTCACAAGAATCGTAAAATAACCTTCTTCTTTTAAGGCTTTGCAGGCTTGAGTTCCTGAATAGTCAAATTCGCAAGCTTGACCTATAATTATAGGACCTGAGCCAATAATTAAAATTTTTTCAATATCTGTTCTTTTAGGCATTTGTAGAGTTTACTAAGTTTATATTAAGAGGAATTAACTAAATCTATCATCCCTTTAAATTTGCCAAATATGCATCTGGCATCAAAAAGCCCTGAACCTGCTTTGGGATGAAATTGGATGCCAAAAACAGGAAGCCTCTTGTGTTCTACTCCTTCCAGAGTATTATCATGCAAATTTATGTGAGTAATTTCTAAATCTCTGGTTAAGCTGTCCGCATCTACACAAAAGTTATGATTTTGAACAGTTGTATCAATCTTAGCAGTCTTTAAATCCTTTACAGGATAACTTGCCCCGTGGTGACCAAATTTTAATTTATAAATCTTTGCTCCAAAAGCTAAACTTAAGATTTGATGTCCTAAACATATCCCCATAACTGCTATTCTTAATTCTTTTCTCTCTAACTTCTCTATTATTTTTTTGGCTAACTCTATAACATATTTAACCGGTTCAGGGTCTCCTGGACCATCGGAAAATAGTATACCTTGAGGCTCAAACTCTAAAATTTTCTCTAAAGAAGTTGTGGGAGGTACAACTATTACTTTTTCAAAATAGTTTTTTAAGTTTCTCAAAATACTAATTTTAACTCCGCAATCTATGACTACTACTTTTCCTGAATCCTGAGGATTCATTCCAAGAGTTTGAGCCTCCTTCCATTCATATATCTCTTGGCCAGCAACTTCCCTTACTAAATCCCTTCCTACTATAGAAGGAGCTCTATCTAACTTTTTTCTTAAACTCTCCAAGTCAAAATCCAAAGTAGAAATTATCCCTTTCATTGAACCTTTAACTCTTAGGTGCTTAGTGATTGCTCTGGTATCTAGCCCCTCAATACCTACAATCCTGTTTTCTTGTAAATATTCTTCCAAAGACTTCTCTGCCCGCCAATTAGAATAAATCTTGCTTTTTTCCTTAATAATAAAACCTTCCACCTGAACTTTGGAAGACTCTACATCCTGGGAATTTATCCCATAGTTTCCTATTAAAGGATAAGTCATACAAACAATTTGCCCTTTATAAGAAGGATCAGTAAGTATCTCTTGATAACCAACCATAGAAGTATTAAAAACAACCTCTCCGATAGTCTCACCTTCAGCTCCCAAAGAGAGACCTTCCTGATAAAATCCACCCTCTAATAACAAACAGGCTTTTCTCATAGTAAAAGTTTGTTTTAGAACCTAATATAAAATAAAATTATAAAAGTCCCTTGAGCTTTATTTCTTTAACAATTGTTTAATCTTTCTTATTGCCTGCTGAGGAGAGCTTACTCTTATTACTCCTCCTATCTTCCAAGTATTTATTCCTAAGACTGTCTTTCCTTCATTCAAAGCAAAGGCAATCTCAGATAAAGTTCCATACTTGCCATCTATAGCTACTAAAATATCTGAAGCCCTCACTACTAAGACATTTCTCGCATAGCCTAAGCCGGTAGGAATTCTTATATCTAAATAAGGGTTTGCCTCTCTTCCATCATAGCTAGGAAGTAAACCACAGCTTAATCCTCCCTCTTCCCTTACCCCCTTACAAACTGCTTCCATTATACCTGAGCCTCCTCCACAGATTAAAAACCAACCTTCTTTAGCTATAAGCCTACCTAAACTATAAGCAATCTTATAGGTCTTCCTTGAACACTTATATCCGCCAATTACACCTATATTTATACTCATCAGCAAGCCCAAATTTGGGGTATAACTTACATTTAAATTACTTTTGAATCTTAAAGTTTAAAATCTTAAACCAACTAATGCGCCTGGGCCGAGTTGAACGGCCATACCAGGCTCCGGAGGCCTGTGCTTTATCCTCTTAAGCTACAGGCGCAAAGTGCTCAAATTTATCCTGTAAATACTTCTTATCCTGACTCTTCTCTCCCTTTAGAGCTAAGAAATTAACTACTCTAGCACCCTTATTCTCTAAAATATATCTTAATTCTTTAGAAGCCTTCTTCAATCCTGCGCCACTTCCATAGGTTAAAATAAAACTTACTTTCTTATCTCCTAAACCCTCTACTTTCTCTAAATAACTTCTTAAAGCTGGAGCAAAAGTAAAAGCCCATAAGGGAGAAGCAAAGACTACAAAATTAAAACCCTCTAAGTTGTAAGGTGTATTCTCAACAAGGGAAGGCTTCCTCTTAAGAAAAGCAGAAAATCCTTGCTTTAAAAAACTCCTTGGCTCATCCTTAGGTTTTAATTTTAAAACCCCAACCTCCTGATTCTTTAATAAGAGAATATCTCTTAAGTAATTAATTACTCTTTGAGTATTTCCTGAAAAGGAATAAAATACTAAAGCTATCTTCATTTGAATTTAACTTCCTTAAAATAAAGTAAGCTGTTCCCTCTCTCCTTTTCTCTCTCCGCTATCAAATATCTTAATTTGACCGTATTCGCCATCAAAACCAGGAAGAATACTAAGCTCACCTTGCCTTACTCTCTTTATACCTTCAGCAATATTTTGAGGAATTTTAGAAAACAATTCCTTCTCTCCCAAATCCACTAAGATATTAAACTCACCTCCCAGACTATTTACCAACTCCAAGTAAGTATTCTCTACCTGCTTAGAATTCTTCTTTAAGCCTTTAGCCTCAGCAATAATCTCATCCAAAGGAACTAAACTCTTATAAGGAATAGCATCATTGGGGATAAAACCTTCTTCTCTGTCGGCTAATTCTTCCACTCTATTGAGCACTCCTCTAGTAAGAGGTTTCCCACAAACCGGACAAATTCCTTTATGTTCTTTAGTCTCTTTAGGATGGAATCTTATCCCACAATTTCTATGTCCATCGTAATGGTATTTTCCCTCCTGAGGAAAAAACTCTACCGTATATAAAAACCTTCTTTTATCTTTTTTCTCTAATACTCTTTTTATCTCCCAATAACTTAGCTCACAATCAAAAACATTAGCCTCCCTTCCTATACGAGAAGGAGAATGACTATCAGAATTAGAAACTAAAGAAAACCTATCTAAGCAAGAAAGCCTCCAGTTCATTGCTGGGTCTGAAGAAAGTCCTGTTTCCAAAGCAGTTATCTTCTCTATATACTTTCCAAAAGCCTCCTCTAAAGAGTTAAATCCCGAGTTAGAACCAAACACTGAAAACCAAGGAGTCCAAATATGGGAAGGCACAAGCATTATATCCGGAGAAATTTTAAATAACTCCTCAGCTAATTTCATACAGCTTAAACTCACAATTGGCCTTCCATCCGAGGCTAAGTTCCCATAGAAAGAAAGCATTTTATTTACTTCCTTAGCTAACTCAAGAGAAGGAACCATAATTAAATTATGTACTCGATAAACCTTTCCTGCCTGTGAAAATATATTAGAGACCTCCCCTGATAAGATAAAATATACCCCTTCATAGAGAAAAAGTCCTTTTTCCTCAATTGGTTGTAAAAATCTTCTTAATTCTTCAAGCCAGAGATGATGGGTAAAATCCCCTGTTCCTAGGAGAGCTATGCCTTTAAACTTTGCCCATTTAGCCAGAGTAGGAACCTCCATCTCCCGAGAGGTAGCTCGGCTATACTTAGAATGAATGTGAAAATCAGCCACAAATCTCATCTCTATTAAGAGAGATATAAAAACATTTATTCATAGCTGGGATATCTTCTTTAAGGCTTCTTTAATATTTGCCCAATGTGAACCTGGCCAGTAAATTCTCCGGCAGGAGGGGCATTCCATAAAATCTTCCTGAGTCTTGTATACATACTCAGGAACTCTCTTTTTTACTCTATTTTTTTCTATCTTCTCTAGGAGCTTATTACAGATAACACATCGGCTGAACATCTTATCTTCCTCTATCTTCAACATAAGTACATCAATTACTTTTTTTAACTGCTCTTCTAACTTCTCCTCTTTCAAATAGACGGCTCGAGTGCAAACTTTTTCAGCTAAGGTCTTATTTCTAGTTACAATTATCCTCTCCTCCCTCAAAGCTAAAAGAAGGAGCTTAGAATAATTATCTTCGTTAAAATAAACTGTATCAAACCCTAAGATTCTCAACCAGCGAGAAAGTCTTCCCAGCTCTTTGCTGAGAATAAATTTAAACATCTCACTCTTTTAAAGAGTAGACTATCTTACCTTTATATATAGTATATATAACCTCTCCCTTGAGAGTCTTACCTAAGAGAGGTGTATTCTTTGATTTAGAAAGGATTCTCTCTTTAGTAACTACCCAGTCTTTATCTATATCCACAATAGTCAAATCTGCTCTCAAACCTTCCTTAATATATCCTCTATCATTTAACCCTAATATCTTTGCTGGAGCCTGAGAAAGCCTTAAAGCCAAATCTTCTAAGGCTAAGAATCCTTCTCTTACCAAAGAAAGAGTTAAGGATAAAGCAAACTCTAAACCAATAATCCCGAAGGAAGCCTCTTTAAAATCCACCTCTTTCTCTAAATAAGTATGAGGGGCATGATCCGTAGCAATGGCATCAATTACTCCTTCTCTCAAGGCTCTCCTTAAGGAGAGTTTATCCTCTTGACTGCCTAAAGGAGGATTTACTTTAAACATAGAAGAAAAACCACTTTCTTCTATATCTTTTAAAGTAAAAGTAAAATAATGGGGACAGGTCTCAGCACTTATTCTTAACCCTTCTTCCTTTGCTCTTTTTATAAGCTCTATTGAGCGCTTACAACTTATGTGAGCAAAGTGAATTCTTGTATTTAAAAATTTTACCAACTCTATCTGGCGAGCTAAATCTACAGTCTCAGAAATCTCCGGGATAGCTGATAGGCCCCAGGAGGCAGAGCAAGAAGATTCTCTAATCAAGCCCTCTCTAGAGAGACTCAAATCCTCACAGTGAGAAATAACTAAAAGCCCAAAGTTTTCGGCATACTCTAAAGCTTTCCTCAATAGGGAAGTCTCTCTTATAGGAGAACCATCATCACTTACAGCTAAACAGCCAGCTTCAGCTAAAAACCCAAACTCTGAAAGTTCTCTGCCCTCTCTGCTCTTACTAATCGCTCCTACCGGATAGATATCCACCAAGCCAATTTTTTCTGCCTCCTTCCTTATCCTTAAGGCTATCTCATAATTATCTATAGCAGGCTCAGTATTAGGCATACATAAAAGAGTGGTGAAACCTCCTTTTAGAGAAGCTAAGGAGCCTGTGAGTAAATCCTCCTCATCTTCCCTTCCTGGAACTCTCAGATGGGCATGCATGTCCACAAAACCAGGAAAGACAAACTTTCCCTGAATCTCAATCACTTTATCTGCTTCTTTCTCTGAGATACTTTCTTCTATCTTAGCTATCTTTGAATTCTCTATAAGAATGTCGGCTTTTCTTTGAAAATCAGGATTAACAATTATTCCTTGCCTAATCAATAACTTCATAACCCCTCTTTTCAGCTAAAAGATAAAGAACCGCCATTCTTACTGCTAAACCATTGCTCACCTGCTCTAAAATCAAGTTAGAGACTCTTTCCTTTAAAGAAGAAGCTATCTCAACATCCCAATTTACTGGGCCAGGATGAAGAACTAAAGCTTCTTTTGGTAAAAATTTCAAATTTTCTTCATTCAAGGAGTAATAGTTAACATACTCTCTCTCTGAAGAAAAAAAGACTCCCTTCATTCTTTCTTTTTGAATCCTTAACATAATCACTACTTGAGCATCTTCTAAGGCTTCTTTTAAAGAATAGGTAATTTTACAGGGCAAAGTTTCAAAATATTTTGGAATAAGAGTCTTAGGTCCACAAACATAGACCGAAGAAGAAAATTTACTAAAACCCCAAATATTAGAACGAGCTACTCGAGAATGAAATATATCTCCAATTATTGCTACTTTAAGCCCCTCTAACTTCCCTAATTTTTCTTTTACTGTAAACATATCTAAAAGAGCCTGGGTAGGATGCTCATTTTGGCCATCTCCAGCATTTACCACACAAGAATTTGTCCTCTGGGAAAGATATAAGGCAGCTCCTGAGAAACTATGTCTTATTACAAAAATATCTACAGAGTAAGCCTCGATATTCTTGAGGGTATCTAAAATAGTCTCTCCCTTAGCTAGGCTACTTCCTGAACTTGAGAAGTTTACTACATCCGCACTAAGCCTTTTTGCTGCTAATTCAAAAGAGGTTTTAGTTCGAGTTGAAGGTTCAAAGAATAAATTAATTATAGTCTTTCCTCGCAAAGCAGGGACTTTCTTAACTTCTCTTTTTGAGACCTCCTTAAAAGCTTGGGCTGAATTTAGAATTAGTTCTATCTCTTCTCTGCTTAAATCCTTTAGGCCTAAAAGATGTTTCTTCTGCCACTCTCCCATCTCTCCTCTAAAATTCTAAGCTTCCCAAGGCTAAGTTCTAAATTTTCAACCTTCCAAACTCCTTCACCTAGAACTTATAAGATTAAAATAACTATACTTTCTCAAGAATTACTACCTCATCTCTTCCATCTATCTCCTTAAGCCTTAATTCCACTGTTTCCGAACTTGCTGTAGGGATATTTTTACCGACAAAATCAGCCCTGATAGGGAGCTCACGATGGCCCCTATCAATTAAAACTACCAGCTCAATCCTCCTAGGCCTTCCAAAATCCATTATTTCATCCAAAGCTGCTCTTACGGTTCTGCCTGTAAATAAAACATCGTCTACCAAGATTACAACCTTCCCATTTATATCAAAGTTAATCTCGGTCTTTCTAACCTCAGGGGTAGGACCAATCACTGTAAGGTCATCCCGGTATAAGGTTATATCAATAATACCCAAAGGAAGCTTCTTGTGTTCTATCTGGAAAATAAGCTCTCTTATCCTTTGGGCTAGAAACACCCCTCTTCTCTGAATCCCAATAAGGCAGACCTCTTCCAAAGAAAGATTCTTCTCTAAAATTTGATGGGTAAGTCTTCTTATTATCTTCTCAAGTTCCTTCTCTTCCAGTATCTTCGATTTCTCTCTATAACCCATAACCTTTAAGCAGATAAAAAAAATCCCACCTCTTCTTCGGTGGGTCTATAATTTTAGATTTCTTCATCTTAACTCCTTCCTGGCCTCACTGGACCAGATTAAAGGTTGCTCTTAGTTTAAGCTAAGGAAAGAGAATTGTCAAGGATTTTTTCTAAGTTCTTCGGCTTACTTAATTGGGAAAAGAAGAAAATTTAATAAACTTCCTACTAAAACAACAGTAATAAGCATAATAAGGAGAGACTTTAACATATCTTTTAGGCCTAACTCTCTAATCAAGACTGTAAAAGTAGCTACACAAGGAAAGTAAATTGCTAAGACTGTTGAGCTAACTATTAACTGTTTAGTACTAAGTCCTAAGGGAGCAAGCATCCCTACTGCCACATCCTTTCTTAGAAATCCTATCAATAAAGCAGAGATAACTCCTGAAGGCAGGCCCCATAAGCCTTTTAAAATAGGAGAAAAAACTTTTGCAAAGAAATCTATAACTTTCAAAGCATAAAGAATATTTACCAAAAGCACACCTATCAATACATAAGGAAGAGCTGAGAGCAAAAACCCTTGGATTCTCATCCAGAGCTTCTTGATTACAGCTAAAGGCTGAGGTCTTCTATAAGGAGGGATTTCTAAGCTCAATTCTGGACTTTCTCCTCTTAAGAAAAAATTAAGTAGTTTCCCTAAAATAAACCAAAGACAAACCAGAGTCAGAAAAACTATCCCCAGATATTGTCCGCCTCTCTTTCCAACCAAACCTACTATCATAGCAATCTGGGCCATACAGGGTACAGCTATTGCCATCAAGGTAGCAGCGATGAACTTTTCTCTTCTTCCTACCAGAAGTCTTGTAGCTAAAGCACCTGGAACATTACAGCCCAAACCTAAAATCATAGGCACAATAGCATAACCATGGAGGCCTAATCGATGCATAATATTATCCACCAAGACTGCCAAGCGGGGAAGATATCCCCAATCCTCCAATAGACCCAAAACTAAATAAAAACTGAAGATATAAGGTAAAACCACCCCTAAAGGGATAAATAACCCTGTAGTTAAAAGGCCGAAAGAGGCTCCTAAATCAATCTTTCCTTCAATCAATCTACCAATAAAGATATCATGGAGAAAGCCCCCTCCTCCTAAGAACCTACTGAAATCTAACATCAAGGGAAGCCAAAAGTTCTCAAATAAAGGCTCAAAAACTTTCTCAATAAGCCCTTCTCCAATAAATCTTATTATTTTAAAAGATAGATAAATTACTCCTGAAGCAATAACTATCCCTGAGAAGGGTTTAACACTTAAATCTGAAAGAACCTCCCAAAAAGTATGATGACGATGATGCAAAACTTGGGCCTCTCTAATAATTTTCCCAATTTTCTCCCATCTCTCTTTGTTAGAAACCGTTTTAGGCCGACGGGTTTCTGCTTCTCTAAGACGGCCTACCAAATTCTTAATGCCTTCTCCAGTTAAAGCACAGGTAGGCACTACTGGAACCCCCAAGATTCTCTCAAGCTTTTTAACATCAATCTCAATCCCTTTATGCTTAGTATCATCCCACATATTCAGAGCTACAACTAAAGGCACACCTTTTTCTAAAAGCTGAAGGGTTAAATTAAGATTTCTCTCTAAGTTGGTAGCATCTACTACATTGATGACTAAACAAGGCTCCTCTTTCAACATCGAACAGGCCACCTCCTCAGCTTTGGTAAGAGGTTCTAAAGTATAAGTCCCAGGTAGGTCTAATACTAAAAATCTTTCCTCCCCAAGAGTTAAATACCCTTGAGCAAACTCTACAGTTGTTCCTGGATAATTAGAGACAAAAACTTTCGCTCCCGTAAGCCGGGAAAATACTGCTGATTTACCTACATTAGGATTACCTATTAAGACTATCTTTTTCATTCTATTTTAACTAGGATTTTATTAGCTACCCCCAGACCCAAAGCAATTTGAGTGTTGCCAATCCTTATTACTTGAGGTCCTCGCCAAATTTGAGAACTTACCTTAGTAACTCTCTTGCCCACTCTTAAGCCTAAACTCTCAAGACGCTGTTTCAGACCTTTTCCTCCTAAAAACTCTATTACTACCCCAGATTCTCCAGGTTTCATCTGAGAGATGGCTTTAAAATTTTCCATACTAAGAGTTTTTACTTCTTCTTAATCTACGCTTTCTCTGAGGAAATTTATCTATAAACTTAATAAATTCTCTAAGCTTCTCAAAAGTCTGAGGACTTATTGAGTGTTCCATTCTACAGGCATCCTCAACTGCTATCTGAGGACTTATTTTTAAAATCTCAGTTAAAAACTTTATCAGAATATTATGACGGGCTTGAATCTGCTGAGCTAGGCTCTCTCCTTCTTTAGTCAACTCTATATAACCGTATCTTTCATGAACAATCAAACCTGCTTTAGACAATGTAGCCAAAGCATTATTCACGCTGGAAGTCTTCACATTTAGGCTTTTAGCCAAATCCTTTACTCTTACTACTTTCTTTTTTCTACTGAGACTACCTATCGCCTCTAAATAATCTTCCATATTGGAACTTAATTTCTTCTTGATTATTCTCATTTTTAGACTTTTCTTTCTTTGTTAGAATATTCTAACAATTTGACTTCTCCGCGTCAATCTAATAAATTCCTAAAAGAATCTATAATTCTAAGGCAACTCTCCTTATTTAACCTTAAAAAGTAAGGTATTGACTCCTAAACCCTAAAAAGTATAATAAGAGCTATGAAAAAAATTGCTCTCCTTTTTCTTTTCTTTTTAAGTATCTCCTCCTTCTCTTCTGCTCAAGAAATAAGAGTTCTTACTATAAAAGATTATATTATCAACCCAATTATTGAGGAATACATAAAGGAGAGTCTAAAAGAAGCTGAGAGAACTTCCTGCTGTCTTATAATCCGATTAAATACACCGGGAGGACTCCTTAAATCTACCCAAAACATTGTAAAGGAAATCCTCAATGCAAAAATTCCAGTAATTACTTATATCTGGCCTAAAGGGGCAAGAGCTGCCTCAGCTGGAACTTTTATTGGATATGCTTCCTCAATTCTGGCTATGGCTCCCTCTACTCATATAGGAGCAGCCCATCCAGTATTAGGGGGAGGCTCCTGGGGAAAACTCCCCTCAGAACTCAAAGAAAAAATTATGAATGATACCTTAGCCTGGGCTAAGAATATTGCTAAAGAGAAAAAAAGACCTTATAAGTTTTTAGAAGATGCCATTAAAGAAAGTAAGTCTTTAACTGAAGAGGAGGCAAAAAGACTGGGTATAATTGATTTCGTAGCTAAAAATATAGATGAACTTCTTAAAAAAATAGAAGGGGAAAAATTAAAGATTAACGGTCAAGATACAATTTTAAGTCTTAAGAATCCTTCACTTAAATTTATAGAGCTAAACCTTCGCCAAAAATTCTTAAATACTATTCTTGAGCCTAACATAGCTTATCTTCTTTTTACTTTAGGATTTTTAGGCTTAATCTTTGAGTTTACCCATCCTGGGTTTGGATTTCCGGGGATTGGAGGGATAATCTGTATAATCTTGG
>CAZSAI010000018.1:0-15060 GCA_964604895.1 uncultured Planctomycetia bacterium | reverse complement strand
TAATCTTAACATCTGAAGACGGAATTTGCCTGCAGCAATCTTAGCCTTAATCTTATGAGGAGGAATATTACAAGGAACAAAAATTACCTTATCTAAACCTAGAGCCTCTTTTACATACTCAGCTAAAATTAAATGTCCTATGTGAGGGGGGTTAAAACTACCTCCTAAAATACCTATCTTCATCTTAATCTTAAATTAAAGTAACAAATAGTAAGAATGAATCTCTCTCTGCTTGCTACCTAAGTAGGGCTTTATCGACGAATCTGTCCATTTCCATAGACCACCCATTTATAAGTTGTAAGCTCCTCAAGACCCATTGGACCCCGAGCATGAAGCTTATCAGTAGATATACCAATCTCAGCCCCTAATCCAAATTGGGCACCATCGCTAAATCGGGTAGAGATGTTAGAAAAAACACAGCAAGACCCAACCTCTTTTATAAACTTCTCTACATTATCTATATTTTGACTTACTATGCTTTCAGTATGAGAGGAACCGTAAGTATTTATATGATTTATAGCCTCACTAATATCATCAACTACTTTAATTGAGACTATCAAGTCTAAATATTCTGTAGACCAATCTTTAAGGGTTGCTTTTTTAATACCTGAAAGAATCTTAAAAGTCTGGGGACAACCCCTAATCTCCACACCAAACTTATTAAACTCTTTCTGCAGTAAAGGAAGAAACTTTTTAGCAATTCTTTTATGGACTAATATAGTCTCTACAGCATTACAAACCGAGGGTCTCTGTACTTTAGCATTAAGGCAAATAGACAAAGCTCTCTTAATGTCTGCATACTCATCTACATAGATATGACAAACCCCTTTATAATGTTTTATTACTGGTATGGTGGATACAGAGGCTACCTTTTTTATTAACTCTTCTCCACCTCGAGGAATCACTAAATCTATAAAGGTTGAACCTTCCTTAAGAATATAGTTGACTACCTCGTAAGAAGGCTCCTCTATCAAAAAAAACAAATCTTCCATTTTATGCTTTTCTAAAACTTCTCTTAAAAGTCTAAATATAGCTTTGTTAGAGTTTAAAGAAAGGCTACCTCCTCTTAAAATAGAAACATTAGAAGATTTAAAACACAGACCAATACAATCAGAGGTAACATTGGGTCTTGCCTCATAAATAATGAAGATAACCCCAATAGGCACCCTTACTTTTCTAATCTCCAGCCCATTAGGCCTCCTCCAGCCAGAAATTACCTCACCTATAGGGTCTTTAAGAGAAGCTATCTCCTCAAGAGACTTACTCATTTCCTTTATCCGCTTCTCTGTTAATCTGAGTCGGTCAATAAAACTTGCAGGCTTATTATTAGCTTTAGCTTTCTCTATATCCTTAAGGTTTTCTTTAATAAGATAATCTTTATTATCAATTAAGCTCTTACTCATCTCTAAGAGAATCTTATTCTTTAAATCCGAATTCAAATTAAATTTTAAAGAAGACTCCTTTGCTTTTCTTAGTAAAGAAGAAATGCTATTTTTAATCTTTTTCTCTAACATAACCCCTCCTCAAATTTAAAAGAACATACTGAGTTAATTACTAAGTTATCTCGATGGATTACCTCCAGAGGGAGTTTCTTACCTTTATTAAGGGCTAACTCTTGAGAATCATAATTAACTAAACCCCATCCTAAAATCTTGCCCTCTTCATTTAGAATCTGCACAGTATCCTTCTTTAGAAAATTCCCCTTTACCTCTTTTATTCCTTGAGAAAGTAAACTGCTATTTTTTTCTATTAACGCTTTTTCTGCGCCCTTATCTATTATAATCTCCCCTTTAGGTTTTCTACTGTAAGCTATCCATCTTTTCCGCGCAGAAACTCTAGAGGAAGGTAAAAAAGTAGTACCTAATTCCTTTCTTTCTAAAATAGCTTCTATTAAGAGATTCTGCCTTTTTCCATTAGCTATAATTGTTTTTATCCCAAAGGTATTTGCTAACTGAGCTGCTTCTAACTTAGAAAACATTCCTCCTTTAGTAAAGGAAAATTTCTTACCTTTTGCTTCCTTAAAAAAATCGGGACTAACCCCTTCTGCTCTTTTTAGGAGTCTACCTTTAAAATAAAAACCTTCTATATCAGAAAGAATTAGAAGAACCTCAGCATCAACTAACCCAGCTACCAAAGCTGAAAGTCTATCGTTATCTCCAAATTTTATCTCCTCAGTAGAAACAGTATCGTTCTCATTAACTACAGGGATTACTCCCTCTTTCAAGAGTGTAAAAAGAGTATTTTTAGCATTTATGTATCTTTTTCTATCCTGAAAGTCATCCCAAGTAAGTAAAACCTGGGCAGATATTTTCTTATACTTTTTAAACAAATTATTATATACATTCATCAATACCGCCTGACCAACTGAGGCGATTGCTTGAAGCTTACTTACTTTAGAAGGAATTTTTTCCTGTTTTAATATAGATAATCCAGCTAAAATAGCTCCTGAACTTACCAGGCATACATTTATTCCTGAATCAGATAATTTAGCTACCTGAGAAACTACCCTATCTAAAAATCTCTCATCTATTCCAGTTCTTTTTGAAGCTAAGATGCTAGAACCTATCTTAATAACAATCCTTTTTTCTTTCATCTCCCCAAATAATAAAAAATTTTTTTAACCAAATCTTCTATCCCTATTTTCTTCTTGGCTGAAATTCCCAGGTGATCTCCAGATATAGTTTCTCTTATTTTATCTATCTTATTAACAACTATCAAGGTATATTTAGAACCATATTCTATCTTATTAGAACTCAGAACTTCTTTTATTCTAAAAACTTTCTCCTGGTAAGGAAACCTCTGAGCATCGAGTAAAAATACTAAAATCTTTGCCCTACTTATGTGCTTAAGATATTTTAAGCCTATAAGTTTTTCTTTTTTGTCTCCTATAATAGCAGGAAGTTCTAATATTGTAAATACTTTATAATCCTTCTTTACTACCCCCCAAAGAGGGTATTGGGTAGTGAAAGGAAATTCTGAGATTTTAGGCTTAAGATTAGTAAGTTGAGAGATAAGAGTAGATTTTCCTGTATTTGTCTCTCCCAAAATAACTACATCTGTAGGAATTCTAAAATCTAAAAGTACCTCACAACACTCTCCTTCTTGGGCTGGAAGGGGAACCCTCCTCCTGAAATTTCCTTTTCCTCCTCGTCCTCCTTTAGCTATCAAGACTTTCTGAGAAGTTATTAAATCAGAAATAACCCTTCCTTCTTTATCCTTTATTAAAGTACCTAAAGGCACCTGAATCACTAAATCGGGTGCGTCTCTTCCCTTTGCTCTATTAGGAAGACCCGGAGCACCTGAGGTTCCTACAAAAGTTTTTTTATTCAAAAATCTTGAAAGGTCAAAAATATTAGGGCTAGCCTGAAAATAAATATCAGCACCCTTGCCTCCATCTCCACCCCAGTTAAGAAAACCTCTTCTAGTCCTCTTCTTTGCAGAAGAACCCTCTCCTCCTTTTCCTCCTTTAAGATATAATTTAACCTCATCAATAAATTTTACTTTTTCCATAAAATTAAAATCTTCTTCAAAAAATTTCTAAAACCTGATTAATATTATACAGACCATTTTCAGAAAAATAAACAAACTTATCCTTGAAGATAGAAACTTATTTTTTCTTAATCTTGAGGATTTTCAGGAGGGTATAAATTTGACGATGGCCCTTCTTTCTGTGATAGCCCTTTCTTCTCTTATATTTAAAAATAATCACTTTTTTTGCTTTCTCTTCTCCTAATACTTCGGCCTCTATCTTCACATTCTTAAGATAAGGCTTACCTATCTGGAAAGTCCCATCTCCTGCACAAAGAAGGACTTTATCCAAAACTATCTTAGAAGAAGGAGATTCTTTAACCCTCTCTACAGCTATAACTTGATCTTCTTTTACTTTATATTGTTTTGAGCCAATCTCTATTACTGCCCACATAGCGGGTTATCTTATCACATAAATACTTTAAAATCAACTAAAAACTAATTTCTAAACCTTACTTTATTTTTCCCTTCCTGTTTTGCTCTATAAAGAAGAGCATCAGCAATAGAGATAAGGGATTTTTTATCTTGACAATCCTGAGGAAAAGAGGCTACCCCTATACTCACGGTAAAATCTCTCTTAAACAAACCTTTACTCTTCTCAACAGAAGCTCTAATCCTCTCAGCAATCTCACAAGCATCTTCCTTAGATATAGCCGGTAAAATAACTGCGAACTCTTCTCCTCCGTACCTACAGACTAAATCATCTCTCCTACAAGCATTCTTTACCAGAGAGGCTATATTAATCAAGGCTTTATCTCCTTCCAGGTGTCCAAAAGTATCATTATAAAGTTTAAAATCGTCTATATCAATCATAAGAAGACACAGACTTTTATTAAACCTTAAAGATTGCTCTATAACTTCATCCAATTTATACTGAAAATATCCGTAATTCCATAAACCGGTTAAAGAATCTGTATGAGCTCTAACTAGAGTATCTTCAAATAACTTTGAATTTTCTATAGCCAAGGCTGCTTGAGTCGCAAACATATTTAGAATATTTAAGTCTTCAGCCTCTATAGGCTTTTTGGTAATAAAATTATCTACAAATAAGATTCCTATTATTTGATTCTTAGCCCAAAGAGGTAGAAACACTGCTTCCTCAAACAAAAATACTTTATAGAGAGGATCCTCAAGGAACTGCTCTCTATTACTTTTCTTAAGATGTAGAGGCAAACCTTCGCTAAAAGCCCTATAAAGAAGACCGGCTCTTTCTGAAAGAGGAAATTCAAGCCTCTCAACAAGCTCAAAAAATCTTGGTTTTTCTTTTGCTTTTTTTATTTGATGATATTCCTCTATCAAATCATAAAGGTCTTTTTTTTCTTCTTCAATAAACCTCCAAATTTCCTCAGCCTCCCAAGGTTCAAGATGCCCTATCCCCATAATTCCTTTAATCTTCTTCTCATTGTAATCAATAAAAAATATAGCTGCTCTGTTAAAACCCAGACCCTGATGAGCAGTAATCCCTGTAAGGATGATATAAAGAATTTCGTCCAACTTCAGGGTAGTTCTTAAAGCTTGAGTAATCTCGTAAAATATCTTAAACTGAGCTCTTAATCTGTTTAACTCTTCTCCTAATTCTCTTACTCGTTCATCTCCCATAATACAAAATAAATAACATATATTAAGAAAAAAATCAACCGTCCCAATTATTAAGATTAGAGTCTTAGGAAGAGACCGGGGTCTCTGTAAATTTAACAGAGACTATTTTAGAAATACCCTTCTCCTGCATAGTCACCCCATATAAAACAGAGGCTTTACTTATAGTCTTTTTATTATGAGAAATTATTATGAATTGGGAGGTTTTAGAAAATTCTGAAAGAAGGTAATTAAACCTGTCCACATTAGCTTCATCTAAAGGAGCATCTATCTCATCTAAAATACAAAGAGCAGAAGGTCTAATTTTAAATATAGAAAAAATTAAAGCTATAGCTGTAAGAGCTTTCTCCCCTCCAGAAAGTAAACTAACATTCTGAAGTTTCTTCCCTGGAGGTTGGACCACTATGTCTATACCTGAATCTAAAGGATTTTCTTCATCCAAAAGATAAATCTCAGCTTTTCCTCCCCCAAAAAGAAACCTGAAAAGGCTTCTAAATTCATCTCTAATTCTTTGAAAAGTTTCCACAAACATTTGAGAAGAAGTCTTATTGATCTTATTTATAGCCTTCTTTAGAGAATCTTTAGAAGAAAGAAGATCTTGACGTTGACCTTCCAGAAAGTTAAACCTCTCTTCTAACTCCTTATACTCCTCCAAAGCTCCTAAGTTTACGCTCCCCAAATACTTAAGCTTTCTTCTTAACGCTTCTGCTTGAGTCTGAAGTGCCTCTAAAGAACCATCTATTTGGAGAGAGCATAACTCTTCTAATTTTACTTCTAATGAATAAATTTGATTTAACTCAGAAATAATCTTTTCTTGAGTAAAATCAAGATTCTGAACCTTAAGGCGGAGCTCGTATATATTTTTTCTTACCTCTTCCACTTCTTTCTGAATAGCTCCTATCTTCTCCAGAATACTCTGTTTCTCTAACTCTAAATTGGTCTGTCCTTTTCTTAATTCTTCTAGCTTCTCTTTCAGAATCTCCTTCTCTTTTTCTTTAGTCTGAATTTCACGAAGATAGTCCTGATTCTCTTTTAGAGAAACATCAATCTTCTCTTTAATTTCTGAACTTTCAAGTTCCAGGCCTCTAATCTCCCCTTCCAGAGATTCTAAATCTTTCAAGAAAATCTGTAAGGTACGGAGCTTGTCCTTCTTCTCCTCTTCCAAAGAGTTTATTTCTGTATTAAGTCGGGCTATTTCTATTTCTAAGTTTTTCACTTCTATCTCATTGTTCCTTATAACTCCTTGGGCTTGGCCTATTAACTCTTCTAATCGCTTAATCTCAGCCTCTTTAGCTGAAAGAAGCTCTTTAAATTCCTTATCTTTAGAATAAAGGTTGTTTAACTCTTCATCTGTCTCTTTAAGCTCTGACTCAATGAGAAGCTTCTCTTCTCTTAATCTTTCCAAATTCTCTTTAGAATTCCTCTCTATTTCTTTAATACGTAAAAACTCCTTCTCTTCCTCTCGGAAAATCTCCTCCTTCTTCCTTAACTCCTCCTCAAAAGACAAAGATGTTTTAGAAATATTCTCTAACTGAGTTTGTAAATCTTCTATATCACTCTTAAGAACAGAGAGCCTCTCCTGCATCTCTTCTATCTTCTGAGGAATAATCTTAGCCTGAGTCTTAATCTTAAGAGAGGTATTCTCCTCTAGGAGAGAATCTCTATCAACTTTAGCTACAATCACTGAAGGAAAAAAAGAAAGGTCCTTTTCTAAAATTATAGTAATCTCTTGAGTCTGAGGGAACTCTTCATACTTTACTCTCAATTCTTTCAAAAATTCTAATTGAGAGGAAACAATTACCAACTCTTTCTCTTTCTCTAACTTCTGTTGGGTAAGCTCATTCAACTTTTCTTTGCATTCCTCTATCTTACTCAAAAGTTTTTGTCTCTCTTCTTTAAACCCCTCAATTTTAAGTTGAAAATCTTTAAGTTGCTTGTTTATCTCTAAGAATCTACTCTCAAAATCTTTAAGCTCAGTATCAGATTTAGCCAATTCCATCAATAGCCTTTTCTTCCGAGAGGTAAAATTATTAATCTGGCTTTGAATATCTATAAGGTTATTAGAAAAGGAAACTCTCTGCTCTTCTAACCCAAGAATCTTCTGATTTGCTTCCTTAATAAAAAGACTCTTTTCTTTATTCTCTTTTAATTTCTCTTCTATCTTCCTTTCTACCTCAACGGTTCTATCCTTCTTATTAGAAAAACTATTCTCTATAGAGAGAATCTCCTTCTTTAAAGAATCAATCCTCTCTCTCTGTTGGGTCTTTTTCTGAGAGTATAAAGAGCTACTTTGACTTATATTCTCCAGTCTTAGCTTCCACTCACTTACCCTTTGACGATTTAATTCTATCTTATGATGATAAGTAGAAATTTCTGAAGATATACCAACTATTTGAGACTCACATTCTTGAGTATGTTTTCTTAAATTAATAAGTTCTTCCTCTTTCTTCTTAAGTTCTTTCTGAAAGCTCTCAAGAAGAAATCCTTTTTCTTTCTCTTGGGTATTGAAATTATTGATTTCCTCAGAAAGAAAAGTTTTCTCTTTATTTAACTCTCTCAATTTTAATCCTGCTATCTTTCTCTCTACTTCTTTTAACTCATTATGAATTTCTTGGTATCTTTTAGCTCTCTCCACCTGTCTATGAAGAGAATCTCTTTGTCTTTTAACCTCAGCTATAATATCCTCTATTCTTAAAAGGTTATTATCTACCTCCTCCAACTTTCTTAAAGCCTCCTTTTTCTTCTCTTTATATTTTAAAATGCCTGCAGCTTCATCAAAAATTATCCTCTTCTCTTCAGGCTTGAAACTGAGGATATTTTCGATCGAGCCTTGGGCCACAAAAGAATAGCTCCCCTCTCCTAAACCTACAGGCATAAGAAGTTCTTGAATGTCTTTAAGCCGGGCGGGGGTTTTATTTATAAGATATTCGCTTTCTCCAGAACGGAAAAGGCGACGAGTTATGCTTATCTCTTCAAACTCCAAATTTAAAGCCTTATCCTCATTAGAAAATAATAAAGTTACTTCAGCATAATTCAAAGGGGGTTGATTCTGTGTACCATTAAAGATTACATCTTCCATCTTAGTGCCCCTCAACGACTTAGGACTCTGTTCCCCCAAGGCCCATCTTATAGCGTCTAAAACATTACTTTTTCCACAACCATTAGGTCCAACGACAACAGTTATCCCCGGCTCAAACCTAAGTTTGGTCTTCTCCGGAAAAGATTTAAAACCAAAAATCTCTAATTCTTTAAGATACATAGCTTTGTTTTTTTATTTTACTATAATTTTTCAAATTTATAAATACTTTTTTAATTTTTTTTAGAAAGGTAGAAGAGAGGTAAAAGACTTATTTGCCAGCTAAAATCTCTCTTATTTTTTCTCTAAGAGATTCGGTAATTTTCTTATAGGAGACTTCTTTATCTTTCTCTTCTATATCATCAGGATTTAGGGCTTTAGCATAGATAATCTTAAAAGAACCTAACCTAGGTAGTTTCTTAAAAGCAGGCCAAGCCTCAAAGGTACCTTTTATCCCTACTGGCACTATCTTAATGCCTAACTCCTTAGCTAATATCCCTACCCCCTTTTTAAACTCCTCTAAACTCCCGCCCCAGGAACGCCTCCCTTCAGGGAAAATACAAAGGATTTTCTTGTTTTTAACCAATAAAGCTGAAATTTTTAATGCTTCTCTCAAATTTTTCTCAGGATTCACAGGTACTATTCTCCCAGGTTTAACTAACCAAGAAAGTAAAGGGTAATCAAAATAGTCACTAAGGCCTAAAAAATAAAGACTCTTAATTCTTATCCAAGGAAAACTACTAAAAACTAAAGGGCCATCAAAATAACTAGTATGATTTGGACAAAGCAAAAAAGGGCTCTCTTGAGGTAAATTATCCAAACCTTCAATTCTTAATCTATAGAAAAGTTTAAATACAGAAAAAAATATTATTTTAGCCAGAAAACTGAGAAAAACATCTAATAATTTGGGCTGAAGCCTTATTCTTTTTAAAAACCTAGGATGGGGCCTCCCCTTAAGAATATTAGACCACTCCTGAGGTGTTGGCTCTCTCTCTAAAGGAAGGAACCCCTTTCCTCTTAAATAATCTACTAAATCTTTCACTTTTACTATCCTAGATAAGTCCTCATCAGGTATCTTTATATTAAAACTTTTCTCTAAGAAAGAAGCAAGCTGAATCTTGGAAAGAGAATCTATCCCTATAATAGATAAGTCATCTTCTAACTTAACCTCTCCCGATGCAAAATACTTTACTATCTTAATTATCTCATAAGAAAACTCATCTATAGTTTTAGCCTCTTTTCTTAATTGAGTCTTTTCAAAAATTCCAGGAAGAAGAAATCTCTTAAGTTTACCCAAGCGGGTTCGAGGAAGATTCTCAAAGCTTAAACTAAACCCCGAAAGCCTCTTATAGGGAACTAACTTTAAAGAAACACTTTGAATATCTTTCTCTATCTGGCTATAGATTTCTTCTCTATCTTTACCTAAAAAATATTCTTTCTTAGGGACAACAATCCCATAAAGAGAGTCTCCTCTACTGAATATCCCTATCTCTTCAATCGAATCTAACTCCTCATAAAAACTCTCTAACTCTTCTGGCCAGATGTTTCTTCCTGAAGAAAGCACAATACATTCGTCTTTCCTGCCCGTAATATAAATATAGCCTTCATTATCTATATAACCTATATCTTTAGTATAGAGCCAACCTTCTCTAAAACTCTGGCTACTAAGATGAGGCTTACGAAAGTAGCCTCTGCTTACATTGCCTCCTTTAACCAAAATTTCTCCTAAAGACTTCCCATTGAGAGAATCTGTTCTTACCTCTACCCCTGGTAAAGGTCTTCCCACAGAACCTATCTTTATCTTAGAGGGAGGATTAAAACTCACTACTGGGGAAGCCTCAGTCAACCCATAACCTTCCAAAATATTAAAACCTAATCTAAATAGAGTCTTAGCTACATCCTTATCTAATTTTGCTCCTCCTGAAACCATATATCTTAAATTAGGGAAAATTCCTCTATGAAGAAAGAATAAAACCAATTTCGCTAGATTGATATTGAACTTCTCTCTTATAAATCCTAAAAAATATATTAAAGGCATAAAATACTTCAATTTTCTCTGGAAGCTCTGCTCAAAAAGAGAAAAGAGTTGAGGTACTCCTACTAAAATAGAAATTCGCTTATTCTTTAAAGAAAATAAAATATCCTCCTTCTTAAGACTCTGAGGAAATACTACACCGGCTCCCGAAAGCAAAGGTACTAAAAGATTAACCATAAAAGGGTAGGTATGGTGTAAAGGTAAAATACAAAGAAATAAATCTCTATGGGTATAAAAACCCAATTCCCAAATACTGTAAAAATTATACATAAAATTTTTATGGGAAAGCATCACTGCCTTGGGATTATCGGTTGTTCCTGAGGTATAAACCAAAGAGGCAAGATTATCTTCCGAAAAATCCAAAAAACTGGCTTGGCTCAATCCCTGTTTTTTAAAGAAATTTCTATCCAAAATTACTATTTTAGCCTGGTAAGTGTTGAACTTAATATTCTCTATTCTTCTAAAAGTACTCTCAGAACAAAAAATTATCTTTGCCTCACTATCTATCAAAATATTTTCAAACTCTTCTTCTCTCAACTGAGAATCCACAGGGATAGCTACCCCTCCCAAAGAAACTATGCCCAAATAGGTAGAAAACCAAAAGGGGTTATTCTCCATATATAAAATAGCCTTATCAGGAAATTTAAAATTCTCCTCCTTAAGAAAGGAATTAATTCTAAAAGCATAGCTAAGAACTTCTCTAAAAGTTAAGGAGGAAAAAGAAAGATTTTTCTGAAAAGATAAGGCCTCTTTGTGAGGAAATAAGGAAGCTACCTCTTGAAACTTTCTATGAATAAGAAATGTTCGCACAGAATTTTTTTAAACTTCCCCTCTTCTCCACCCAATATAATAGGTTTAAAGAAGCTCTTTAGAGAAGATGTTATCTAAACCTAAAATACAAAAAGGGTCAAACACTTTTTTAAGAAGAGCCATCTCTTGAAGATGTCTCTTGCCATACATTATCTCTAAATAAGGTTTCTTAATCTTACCTATTCCATGTTCAGCAGAAACCGTGCCTCCTAAAGAGATAGCTTTGCGAATAAACTCCCAAATATAGCCCTTTGCTTTAAAAGACTCCTCAGAACTCTTAGGTAAGAAGTTAAAGTGGAGGTGATTCTCTCCAATGTGACCAAAGTTTACATAGTCTATTCCAGAGGACTTAGCCTTTTCTTTATAAAAATTATACATCTCTCTGAAACTCTGAGAAGGAACAGCAATATCAGTAGCAGTTTTTTGCTGATTATGAGCTCTTAAAAACTCGTTTATTTTTTGAGGAAGTTTATGCCTAAACTCCCAAAGCTTCTCTTTACTTCTCTTATCTTCTGCAAACCAGCACTTCTCTAAGGATGAAGAATGTCTCTCTATTAAGTTACACCAATAATCTAAGACTCTTTCTTTCTGGATTCTATCTTCAATCTCCTGTTCTAAATATACTGCTGCACTTGCCGAAGGAAGAAATGAGTATTCTTCTCTAAGAAAATTCAGAGAATTCCTATCAAAATACTCTAAAGCACAAGGATATAGAAAACCTCTCTCTTTAAGTGCTTTTATCTCTTCTATAAAATTTAGAGCATCTTCTTCTCTATCAAAAAAAACTAAACAATCAAAATAATCAGAAACTATTTTCCCAACAGTAAGTTCAACTTCTAATATACAAGCTAAAGTTCCTTCCTGGCCGATAAATAAATCTATTAAGTCCATATTTTCTCTTACATAATAACCTGCCGAAGACTTTATTTGAGGAGAAGTATAGGTAGGCAAATCAAACTTAAACCTCCTCCTGTTAATACTAAAATCAAATCTTCTCTTATTAGAAAAAATCTTTCCTCTTTCTATCTCTAAAATACTTCCTCCGGCTAAAGCTAATCTTATCCTCTTTACATACCTCCTTACTGAGGAATATTTAAATCCTCGGGGACCTGAAGCTGAGGTAGAGACTGCTCCACCCAAAAAAGCCAAGGGTTCGGTAGGCAAAGCTCTGAAGGAAAGACCATATTTATTAAGCTCTTTCTCCAAAGCTTCTAAAGTTATTCCGGCTTGAGCCCTTACAGTATTCTTCTTAGGTTCAATATCTATAATCTTGTCTAACTTTTCTAAAGAAAGTATCACTCCTTGAAAAGGAACTCTTCCCCCAGTAGTCCCAGTCCCCGCACCTGAAATAGTAACGGGCCTCTTTTTCTGAGAAGCTTCTTTTAGAATAGAACAGACTTCCTCTTCTTCCTCCGGAATAAATAATGCTTGGGCTTCTCCTCTGATATTAGAAGTATCCTCAAGATAACTCAGAAAATCTTGTTTTTTTTCCTTTACTATCATTAAAAAGCGTAAGTCAGCCTTATTGAGCCTGCTCTTTCATCTAAAAACCTTGCCTCTAAATTCAGCCAACACCGAGGATTAAAATAAAAATCAAAACCAACAACCGCTCCAAACATTTGACTATCTTCAGACTTTCTTCGGTTTCTTTTATCATCTAGCCATTCAATAACATCACCTCGTGAAGCCTTTGCTCCTAAATAAGGAATGAATTTCTCAAATCTATTATAAGAAACAAGAAAAGATAATTGCCAATCATCAAATATTACTTTTCTCTTTATGTTATTTATAACCTTATGGTGAGGGTGAACACTTATATGTTGAAATCCAAAAACAGCTTTAAACTCACTAAAAGGGCTATCGTAAACTCTTATTCGAAACCCATAAGCTCCGGCAAAACTTCCTTTATAATCAATCTCAGCTAAGTCTAGAGGATGGTACTTAACAAACCCATAGCCTAATTTCCCATCAAAGCAAAGCCAATCGAATATCCCAAAACTCCCGGTTAAAAACCCTTGAGAACTTCTAAATTTGCCTCCAACACCTTCTAAATCTCTCTTAATTATACTATTTACTTCTATCCCCCAGAACCACTGACTCTTTTTAGGCATCTTTGTCCCATAACAAGGCGCAGAAAAACTATTAAATGGAAAAGAAAAAAGTAAGAAAAAAACTAAAACTCTTTTAAACATCTTAACTCCTTTCTATAAGAAAATACCTACTTCTCTCCTAAACTCTGCTCAAAATAAGGAGAAATAGATATAGAAAGAAGCCCTGAAGTTCTTTGCCATTCAAATCTTATAGTGCAAATCTCATCTTTTTTCTTAAAATTCATAAGGCTCTGTTTACCCTCAATTATATTTAGAAGCTGCCAATTATATTGGGGCATATTATCTTTATAGAATTTAGTAACCTCTGAAGGAAGGGCCTTACCTTTAAAGATAAGAGTTCCTGCTCTTATCTTCCCAGCTTCAGTGATAACAGAATCTTTTATAAAAAATTTAAATCCTTTAGGTACAGGTATATCCTCAAATCTAAATACTTGCGGCTGCAAGTCTTTTAACTGCAATTCCCGGGAACTCAAACTAAGACAACCCCCTAAAAGGAGAAAGGAGAAAAGCAAAATATTTCTCATAAAAATACCCTATCAATGAAATCTTTATTTGTCAAGACTTCTTAAGGTAGATAAAAACTTAGGAAATGATTTATTAATACAAGCTACATTGTCAATAACAGCCTCTCTCTTTAAAGCAAGAGAAGCAATAATTAGACTCATAGCAGTACGATGGTCCAAGAAACTTTTTAAAAAAGTTTCTCTAAATTTTGTACCTCCTTTTATCTCTACCATTAAATCTTGTTCTCTTTTAGAGTTTATATAGCCTCTGACTCTGAAATTTACCCCCATCCTTTTTAAATTATCTTCCATAGATTTAATTCTATCAGTTTCCTTTACCCTTAATTCTTTTAGTCCATAAATCTGGGTTGTGCCTTTAGCAAAAGAAGCTAAAACAAATAACAAAGGCAGTTCATCTATCATAAAAGGAATTTCTTCCTCTTTTACCTCTACTCCTTTAAGGGGAGAGGTTTTTACTAAAATATCTGCATAAGGCTCAAAATAGCTTCTCCTTATATTTTTAAATTCAACCTTTGCTCCCATCCTCTTAAGGACTCTCAAAAAACCTATCCGGCTCGGATTTAGAGATATCTTCTCCAGTAAAAGTTTAGAATCTTTAAATAATACAGCCAGAGCAATAAAGAAAGAAGCAGAAGAAAAATCATTAGGGATAAAAATCTGGGAAGGAGACTTTAAGTCTGAATTTTCAATCCTAATGGTCTCTGCTTTAACCTTTATCTTAGCTCCAAAAACCTTAAGCATTCTCTCAGTATGGTCTCTTGACTTATAGGGCTCATAAATAAGCGTAGGGCCTTTTGCGTATAAACTAGCCAAAAGTAAACAAGACTTAACTTGAGCGCTAGCTACAGGGAGTCTATATTCTATCCCCTTAAGAAAAGAAACTGGCTTTATCCTCAAAGGGGGATATTCTTCCTCATCTTTTAATCTACCTTTTATATTTGCGCCCATTCTCCGTAAAGGCTCAGCTATCCTTCGCATTGGCCTTCTCTTTAAAGAAGGGTAAGCCTCCAAAGTAGAAGAAAACTTTTGAGCAGAAAGCACTCCTGAAATAAGCCTTATAGTTGTACCTGAATTCTTCATCTGTAATGTTACATCCGGGGAATTTAGATATTTACCTCTGCCTTTCACAAAAAGCTCTCTCTTAGATTTTTTGTACTTTATCTCTACTCCCAATTCTTCAAAAGCCTCCAAAGTAGTTAAAGTATCCTGGGAATCAAGAAAGTTTATGATTTTTGTGGTTTGCTCTGATAGAGAAGATAGAATTACTGCCCGATGAGATATAGACTTATCCCCCTCTATCCTTAAAGAAGCTCTTATCTTTTTAGGAGGTTTTATCTTAAACATTAAAAAATTATACCAATCTTAGAAAAACTATTCAAC
>CAZSAI010000017.1:0-15257 GCA_964604895.1 uncultured Planctomycetia bacterium | reverse complement strand
CACAGATATTGGAGCTGGCGTTAGAGCTGTTAGAGCTTTATATGCTGAAATAACTTATACACCATCTGCTACAACCCTAAAAGGAGTAACTCTTAAAGGAGTAACTATAAAGTGAGGAATTAGGTAACAGGCTACAAGCTATAGGCCTGGGGCTTGCAGCTTGAGGCATAAAATAAATTTGAGGATTTACCCTAAGCCTGCCTTAGCGCAGGTTCTTTGAATAAATATTTAAAGATGGCTTAATTTTAAATACAGCCTTGTTTTAAGAAATACAAATGCTTCTAAACAAAATATCAAAGCTTCTTTAGTTTACTCTTACAGGGTGAGAGTCACGCCGAATTTTTTCTTCTTTGGGTATTCTTTGAGGCGGGAGGCCAAAAGGGACAGAGTCCCTATGGAGCGCTATATGAATAACGCAGCTTTGACAGAGACAAGCTTTCTCGATACGAAAACTTTCAGGGAGATTAACCTTTTATTTGGCAATAAAACTTTTATTTGAGGATTTGCCCGTAAGGGCTATAGCGTAAGAAAGGAGGAAAATGGCTTTAGTAATACGTCTAAGAAAACCAGGAAAGTCTATTAAAAGAAGGTATCATTACAAGATTGTGGTGGATGAGAAAAGAACCAAAAAAGAAGGAAGATTTATAGAGGAAGTAGGCTTCTGGGATTCTTCTAAGAGTCCTAAACTTCTAGAAATAAAATTAGACCGCTATGATTACTGGGTTAAAAAAGGAGCAGAGCCTACGCCTACTGTAAAGAATTTAGTGAAAAAATTTAAGAAAACTAATAAAAAATAATAAGAAAGGAGCTGGATATGCCTTCTTCTCAAAGTGCAGGAATCGTAGGGATATTGCCTCTAATTCTTATATTTGTGATTTTTTACTTCCTTATTATTCTGCCTCAGAAAAAACAACAAAAGAGACATCAAGAAATGATAAAGAGCCTTCAAAAAAATGATGAGGTAGTTACTATTGGTGGAGTTCACGGGGTAATAGTAAACATAAAAGAAAAAACTTTTATCTTGCGAGTAGACGAAAACACAAGGATAGAAGTAGATAAATCTGCTATATCTTATAAAATCCAAAAATAACTAATCCTATGAACAAAATATCTTTAAGAGGGATTTTAATTTTGGTCCTTATTATCTTGAGTTTCATATTAAGTTTTCCCCTAAAGGAGAAGATAAACTTAGGTTTGGATTTAAAGGGAGGGATGCATCTAATTTACAGAATAGATACTTCTCTACTTTCTAGAGAGGAGAAAAAAGGAGCTTCAGAAAGAGCTGTAGAGATAATAAGGAACAGGATTGATGAGTTAGGAGTAAAAGAACCGATTATCCAGCCTCAAGGCCAAGATAGAATTTTAATTCAACTACCAGGAATAATAGATAGAGATAGAGCCTTAGAGATTATCGGTAAAACCGCTCTGTTAGAATTTAAATTGGTAGAATGGGATTCTGAAGTTATAAGAAAAAATACAGAAACTTTAGATTCTAACCACGAATGGAAAGAGCTTAAAGGAGAGAAGATTCTCCTTAAGAAGAAGGCTTCTTTGACTGGAAAAGATTTAAAGGATGCTCAAGTAGGGTTTGATTCTTTAGGTCTAAGTTATGTATTGGTAAGATTTAACTCTCAAGGTGCCAAAGCCTTTGCTAAATTGACCGAGGAAAATGTAGGTCGGAGACTAGCTATAATTTTAGATGGTAAGATAAAGTCTGCTCCCGTAATAAAAGAACCTATTCTTAGTGGAGAGGCTCAAATTACTGGAGATTTTACCCCTACCGAAGCTAAAGACCTGGCCCTGGTTCTCCGTTCAGGTGCCTTACCCTGCCCTTTAATTTTAGAGGAAGAAAGAACCGTGGGTCCTCTCTTGGGAGCTGATTCTATCAGACGAGGAGTAAAATCAGCTCTTCTAGGGGCATCTTTAGTGGTAATATTTATGGGAGTCTATTACCTACTGGGCGGCTTAGTTACGATTCTGGCTCTGGGATTTAATCTTCTTTTAATTTTAGGAGGCTTAAGTCTTTTAGGAAGCACTCTTACTTTACCAGGAATAGCTGGAATTATTCTTACTTTAGGTATGGCTGTAGATGCTAATGTTCTAATTTATGAAAGAGTAAGAGAAGAATTAAAATTAAAGAAACCTTTACCTATGGCTATAAGGTTAGGCTATAAGCGAGCCTTTCGAACAATCCTTGACTCAAATATAACCACTCTTATTGCAGCTTTGTTTCTTTTTATCTTTGGTACAGGCCCGATAAAAGGATTTGGAATAACTTTAAGTTTAGGAATTTTAGCTTCGATGTTTACCGCATTGGTATTTAGCAGGGCAATATTTGAATTTCTCATTTCTAAAAATTTAATGAAAAAATTCATAATGCTTGAGTTGATAAAGGAACCTAAAATTAACTTTGTAGGGGGAGTAAAATTTTGTTTGATACTTTCGTTAGGTTTTATCTTAGCTGGTACATATATCTTTATAAAAAAGAAGGATTCTGTATATGGAATAGATTTTACTGGAGGTCAAATTCAGGAGTATAAGTTTAAGATTAAGGTAAGCTTAGAAGATTTGAGAAAACTTTTAGCTGAAGAAAAAGTGGAAGATGCAGTTCTCTATAATTTCTCCTCTACCGATACGATAGCTATAAAAACCTCTCAAGATACCTACTCTAAAGTTCAAAGAGTGCTTAAAAAACATTATGATGGAAAGTTTGAGCTTCTGAGAGTAGAAAAGGTAGGTCCAGTAGTAGGGAAACTCTTAAGACAGAAGGCGACTTTTGCTATTATTTTTGCTATATTAGGTATACTTTTTTACACTGCTTTTAGATTTAAACACTTTGAATTTGGATTCTCGGCAGTAATAGCTTTATTTCATGATGTGTTAATAGCTTTAGCTTTTCTTCTGTTTTTTTCTTACAGCATTGATCTTCTCATAGTTACTGCTCTTTTAACTATTGCTGGTTATTCTATTAATGATACTATCGTAATATATGACCGAATTAGAGAATTGGCTTACCGTCTACCTAAGGAAAATTTTAGAACGATTATAAATAAGGCAATAAACCAGACTCTTTCCCGAACTGTAATTACCTCCTTAACTACTATAATAGTGGTTTTGGTTTTATTCATCTTGGGAAGCCCCAATTTAAAAGGGTTCTCTTTTACTCTTTTAGTAGGTTTTATCTCTGGGACATATTCTTCAATATACATAGCCTCCCCTTTAGTTGTCTTACTTAAGAAAAAGTAATATGGGACTTGAAAGTTTAAAAATTTATAAAGGAAAGTCTATACCTTTAGAGGAGATAGTAGGCAAACTAGTAGAATTAGGATATACTCCTTCTAAAGTACTTTCTGGTGAAGGAGATTTTAGAAGAAGGGGAGAAGTTTTGGATGTATATTGTGTAGGTTTTGAGTATCCAGTAAGGATAGAGTGGGACTGGGAAAAAGTTTCTAAGATTAGAAGTTTTGACCCCGACAATCTTATCTTTTTTGAAGAGCACCAAATCTTGATTGTTCTTCCTAAATTTGACAAAAAAATTTCTCGGTTTGGCTACTATGAAGAAATACCACTGGAGGTAAGCTTAAATTTAAAGAAAGGGGATTACATAGTTCATATAAATTATGGGATAGGCAAATACTTAGGAAAAAGATACCTAGATACTCCTGGAGGAAAAAAAGAATTTCTGGAAATAGAATATGAAAATAAAGAAAAATTGTTTCTTCCCCTCGAGAAGGTCCATTTAATTCAAAAATACTTGAATTTAGGAGGAAGGTCTCCTAAACTTTCTCGTTTAGGTTCTAAAGAATGGCTTTCTGTTAAAGAAAGAGCAAAGAAATCTATAAGAAGATATGCTTGGGAATTGTTGAGAGAGCAGGCTTTAAGAGAAATAATTGGAGGTTACTCCTTTTGTAAGGATAGTCCTTGGCAAAAAGAATTTGAGAAAGATTTCCCCTATCAAGAGACTCCTGACCAGATAAAAACTTTAGAAGAGGTAAAAGAAGATATGGAAGCTAATAAAGCTATGGATAGGCTTATCTGTGGAGACGTAGGCTATGGAAAAACGGAAGTAGCTATGAGAGCCGCTTTCAAGGCAGTAATGGATTCAAAACAGGTTGCTTTTTTGGTTCCCACTACTATTCTAGCTGAACAACACTACCAAAATTTTTTAAATAGAACAAAAAAATTTCCAATTAGAGTAGAGATGCTTTCTCGGTTTGTTCCAAATTCTTCCCAGAAAAAAATTATTGAGGATACAAGAAAAGGCTTAGTAGATATAATAATAGGGACCCATAAATTACTCTCCTCTGATGTAAAATTTAAAGATTTAGGACTTCTTATAATAGATGAAGAGCAAAGATTTGGAGTAAAGCAAAAAGAAAAAATAAAGAAGATGAAGATTGGCGTAGATGTACTTACTTTAACTGCCACACCTATTCCTCGAACTTTATATATGGGTTTAGCTGGAGTAAGAGCAATTTCTACAATAAAAACCCCACCTAAAGAGAGGCTCTCAGTTAAAACCTATGTGGAAGAATTTAACAAAGATTCAATAAGAAAAGCAATTTTAAGAGAATATAATAGAAGAGGCCAAGTCTTTTTCATAGAAAATAGAATAGAAGATTTAAAGAAAATAGAAGCAATTTTAAGAAGTATATTACCTTCTTATGTAAAGATAGGAGTGGCTTTTGGAAAAATGCCTCCATATCAGTTAGAAAAAGTCATGCTTTCTTTTATCAATTCTGAAATAGATTGTCTTCTTTCTACTGCTATTGTGGAATCAGGGATAGATATTCCTAAAGCTAACACTCTAATAGTAAACAATGCTCATAAATTTGGTCTAGCTGATTTACATCAGTTAAGAGGAAGGGTAGGGCGCCTTAATATTCAGGCTTATGCTTACTTTCTCATTCCCAAAAAAGAAAAAATATCCAAAGAAGCCAAAAGAAGGCTTGAGGCAATTAGAGAATACTCCCATTTAGGTGCGGGCTTTAAATTAGCTATGCAAGATTTAGAGATAAGAGGAGCTGGTAATATCTTAGGGGAGGAACAGCACGGTTTCATCTGGCAAATAGGCTTAGATTTATATTGCAGACTCCTAAAAGCTCAAATAGAAGAACTAAGACAAGCTCTTAAAATCTCAGTAAAGAGATGAGATTATTTTTTCTGTCACTTTTTTTGTTTTTTGTTTTCGGTAACTTGAGCTGGTCATCTAATAGGATAGTAGCAATAGTAAACAACGAGATAATAACCGAAAAGGAACTGAAAGATTATATTAGTCTGATTAAATTTAGACTATCTTTAAAATATGACCAAAATAGTCTTGAGTTTCTGAAGGAATTTCAGAAACAGAAACAGCAAGCCTTAGATAAATTAATAGAAGATAGACTCATTATTCAAGAAGCCCATAAGAAAAATATAGAAATTCCTCAAAAATTGATAGAGAAGAAGCTTAATGAGTTTATTCTAAATTTTAAGGATGAATATGAATTTGAAGCCTCTTTAAGAGAAAGAGGCTTAAGTATTTTTTCTCTTAAGGAAAAAATTAAAGAACAATTATTGATTCAGAGAACCTTAGAGGAGGAGGTAAGAAGTAAGATTGAAATAAAACCTTATGAACTCACTCAGTTTTATAACTCTCATATTAAAGAGTTTATAGTAGAGCCCTCTATAGATTACAGGGCTTTGAAATTTTCTTCTGAGTTAGAGGCTTATCAGGCTTCTCAAGAATTGAAGGAAGCCAACAAAGAGATTGTGATAAAGAAGTATTCTCAGTATCTTATCCAAGGCAGATTAAATAAAGAAAAGGCAAGAGAAGAATTAAAAGAAATTTTTAAGCTTAAGGAAGGTGAGGTTTCCTTGCCCATAGAGATAGATAAAGAATTTATTATATTTATTATAGATAAAAAATATCCTCCCAGAAGAGCTTCTTTAGAAGAGGTAAAAGAAAAAATTTATTCTAGACTCTACCAAGAAAAATTTAAAGAAAGATTAAAGACTCACCTTAAAGATTTAAAACAGAAGGCTATAATCAAGAAGTATTATCATTGAGAGAATGAAAAAACTCCTAATTACTATAGGAGACCCTACAGGGATAGGTCCTTTTATTACTGTAAAGGCTCTTAAGGAGTTAGCTCTAAAGAAAGTAAATCTACAGGTTATAGGCAGTAGAAAAATTTTAGAGGAAATTAAGGACTACTCCTGTATAGCTACCAGAGTTAATCTAATCGATATAAAAAGCAAAGCTCTTAAATATATAAGAAGAGCTCACCCTAATAAATATTCAGGAAGTCTAGCTTTAGAATACTTAAATACTGCTATAGAAATTTTGAAAAAAGATAAGAACTTTTCTTTGGTAACTGCCCCTCTATCTAAAGAAGCTGTAAAGGCAGTTAAAAGGGATTTTATTGGGCATACTGAATATTTAGCTCAAAAATTTTCTGTAAAAAATTTTTCTATGCTGATGGTAGGAAAGAGATTTCGTATTCTTCTTTTAACCCGACACATACCTTTAAGAGAAGTCTCTAACTCTATAAACTATAAATACTTATATAAATCATTAAATTTACTGATCCTATCTCTTAAAAATTTGTTTAAATTAAGAAAGATTAAAATTGCTCTCTGTAGCTTAAATCCCCATGCAGGGATAGAAACTTTTCTAGAGAAAGAAGAGAAGGTTCTCATCAAAGTTAAGAAGAGTTTAGAGCATAAAAATTTAAAATTTATTGGACCTTTTCCTTCAGATACTCTTTTTAGAAAGGCCTTAAAAGAGAAATATTCAGCAATTGTAGCGTTCTACCACGACCAAGGAATGATTCCTTTTAAAACCTTAGAATTTCCTTGGGGAGTAAATCTTACGATTGGTCTACCGTTTATAAGGACCTCTCCTGCCCATGGACCTGGTTTTGACTTAGTAAATAGACCTTACTTAATTGACTCTCATCCTATGAAAGAGGCAATAAAGTTAGCTTTAAAACTTTCTAATTTTTAAATCCTATATTAATTCTTTCAGGAGAATGAATCCTAGGAAACATTTAAGTCAATTCTTCCTTTTAAACAAAAGCTATTTAAGAAGGATTACTGAATGTGTAAAATTGGAGGAAGGAGAAGTGATATTAGAAATAGGTGCAGGCAGAGGGGAGCTTACCCAATTTCTTGCAACTAAAAGAAGAAAAATTATTTGTGTAGAAATAGATTCTCGGCTTTGCAATATTCTCAGAGAAAAATTTAGGAATTTTTCCTGGATAGAGATTTTTTGCAGAGATATAAGAAGTTTTTCTCTTCCTTCAGAAAAAATAGTAGCAGTGGGAAATATACCTTATCATTTAAGTTTTGAAACAATAGAATTTTTAATTAAAAATAGAGAGAAGATAACTCGGGCTTATTTAACTTTTCAAAAAGAGTTTGCTGAGAAACTTGTTGCAAAGGTAGGTTCTAAATCTTATTCTTTCTTAACCTGTTTTTTAGGTCTTTATGCAAAGGCAAAAATTCTTTTTAATATCCCTAAAAGATGTTTTTATCCAAAGCCTAAAGTAGAGACTTCTTTGACAGAAATAGAGTTTAAACCCTGTTCTGAATTTTTTCTAAAGGCCAAGGAAAGAGATTTTTTAAGGTTCCTGAAGAAAATATTCCAACAGAGGAGGAAAAAAATAGTTAATATCTTAAAGGATATATACCCTGATAAGAAAAAAATAGAGAGCTTTCTTCTGTCAAAAAATATTCTACCTTCCTTAAGGCCAGAAGATATAGAACTTAAGTATTTTATAGAGATTTATAATTCTCTACAAAAATAATTCTTCAGTAAGAAGAGTTTTTCTAAATGCCTCTACAATTTGGGGGTCGAAATGAGAACCGTTTTCCTTTTCTATAATTTCTTGAGCCTCAATTATACTGTAAGCTTTTCTGTAAGGTCTGTCTGAAGTGAGGGCTTGGAAAGTATCAGCCAAGGCTACAATCTTTGCTTCCAGAGGAATTTGATTATCTTTTAAGCCATAGGGATAGCCTCCTCCATCTACTCTCTCATGATGATAAAGAATTGAGGGGATTAAATGCAGTAAAGAGTGTAAGGGTCTTAATATTTCTGCACCTATAATGGGGTGTTTTTTAACTTCATTGAATTCTTCAGGAGTCAACTTTCCTGGTTTTTTTAAAATAGCCTCAGGGATGCCTACTTTTCCTAAATCGTGAAGCATGGAAGCATACTTTACTACTTCTATCTGGTAGTCATCTAAACCTAGTTCTTTAGCAATATTTATTGCTATTCTAACTGTTCTTTCGGTATGCTCAGCAGTATATAGGTCTTTAGCTTTAATAGTGTTAGCAAAGGCTATAATTGCCTCTAAAGTAGTCTTCTCTAAGAGAGTTTTTAAGTCGAAGACTTTCTCTTTAAGGTATTCAAGATTTAAATTTTTCTCTTCCTTATCAAAATCTTTACCTTTTTCCAACTTCTTTAAAGTAATAATTTCACAACTTTTTATTTTGGAATAATCAAGGCATCTATCTAAAAGAGAGAGAAGACTCTCTAAAGAAGAGCTGTCCTCCGGAAATACTACAATCCCTATATTTATCTGAAGATTTATCTTCTCTTCTCCAAAAAAAACAAGTTTTAGATTTTCTTGAAGTCGCTCTAAAAGTTTTAAAGCTCTATTTTTATCGGTATGAAGACAGATTATTCCAAATTCATCATCTTCTAATCGACAGATTATGTCTGAGGCTCTTAAATTTTTCTTTAAGAATTCAGAAAATTCTTTAAGGATTTTGTCACCCTTTAATGGTCCATAAATTCTATTTATATTTTTAAATAAATCTATGTCTAGTTTTATTAGAGAGACTGGAAAGTTATTCCTTTGAGCTTGAGCTATTGTTTCTTCTGCTCGCTTAAAAAAATACCTCCAATTATAAAGGCCAGTTAAAGAGTCTATATAAGAGTGCTCTTCAAGATGAAGTTTAACCTTTTTAAATTCTTTATCTTTTCTTCTTGCCTCAATTTTAAGATAGAGCACCCATACAATAGCAAAAAAAGCCACTAATATTAAATAAATACCCTCCATGAAACCGTTTACTTTTTATCTTAATTTTTAAATTTCTCCTAAAGTATAAAATATTCTTCTTAAAAAATCAAGTCCCCCTAAAAAATCCTCAAAACTACAGAGTTTTTTGAATCTATAAAGTAGGACTTTCTTAATTTAAGGATAACGAAATAAATAGGAGAAAGAAAGCTTTAAATCTGAGAAAAACAAATATTTTTTGACTTTTCTAAATTTAGTGGTAATATTTCTTAAAAAAGTCTGGGCCTATGAGTATAGCTAAGGAGACAGTAAAACATATTGCCCAACTTTCTCGAGTAGAGTTAACTGGAGAGGAAATCGAATATTATTCCTCTCAGTTGGCCAAGATATTAAATTATATAGAGAAAATTAATCAACTTGATTTGGAAAACATCCCCTTTGAATTTAATCCTCACTTCCAGGTTAACGTATACAGAAAAGATAAGATTCAAAAATTTCCTAACTTAGAAGGTCTCCTTAGGATAGTCCCTGAAAAAGAAAGCAATTTTATTAAGGTTCCTAAAGTAATTGAGTAAGATGCAGTTACACAAACTCTCTGGGTGGGAAATCTCCCAAAAGTTAAAAAAGAGAGAAATAACTTTAGAAGATGTTGTCTCTTACTTCAAAGAGAGAATAAAGAAATTTAACCCACAATTAAATGCTGTAGTTTCTTTGTTTGAAAATGTAGATTATCCTTCCCAGGATTCAACATCCCCCTTATGGGGGGTTCCGATTTTAATAAAAGATAATATATGTATAAAAAACAGAGAGATAACCTGTGCTTCTAAAATTTTAAAAGGATTCATTTCTCCTTATAATGCTACAGTGATTGAAAAGATAAAAAGGGCCGGACTTATAATTCTAGGTACAACTAATATGGATGAGTTTGCTTTTGGTTCCTCTTGTGAAAACTCTTGCTATGGTTCCACCTTAAACCCCTATAATCAGGAGTATGTTCCTGGAGGCTCCTCTGGAGGCTCGGCAGTCTCAGTAAGTATAGGGTTTTCGCCTTTAGCCTTAGGTTCGGATACTGGTGGTTCAATTCGTCAACCAGCCTCTTTCTGTGGAGTAATAGGCCTAAAGCCTACTTACGGAAGGGTTTCTCGGTACGGTTTAGTTGCCTTTGGTTCTAGCTTAGATGTAATTGGTCCTTTCTCTCGAGATATAAAAGATATAGCTTATTTATTGAATATAATCTCAGGTTGGGATTCTAAAGATTCTACTTCTTACGAGGCTCAGTCAGAAGATTTTGCCTCTTATTTAGAAGATAATATCAAAGGATTAAAAATTGGTCTACCTCAGGAGTATTTTGTAGAAGGTCTAAATAAAGAAGTTGAGAGAAAAGTTAAAGAAGCAATAAAACTTTTAGAGTCAAAAGGTGCCTCTGTATCTCAAATTAGCCTGCCTCATACAGAGTATGCGGTAGCTACTTACTATATCTTAGCCTCTTCGGAAGCAAGCTCTAATCTTTCTCGCTTTGATGGAATAAAATATGGGATAAGGGTAAAGAATAAAGAACTAATTCCTCTTTATAAAGAAACAAGAAGAGAGGGTTTCGGTAAAGAAGCTAAAAGAAGAATAATGTTAGGAACTTTCAGTCTCTCCTCAGGTTATTACGAAGCTTACTATCTAAAAGCCTTGAAGGTGCGTTCTCTTATTAGGAAGGATTTTCAGGAAGTATTTAAATACTATCAGGCTATAATTACTCCGACTTCTCCTACGCCTCCGTTCAGAATAGGAGAAAAAATTGAAGACCCTTTAAGTATGTATTTATCAGATATTTATACTATTCCCTCCAATTTAGCAGGGATTCCTTCAGTTTCTATTCCTTGTGGTTTTACTGAGGATAATTTACCCATAGGGATGCAGATAATAGCTAATCATTTTAACGAATCCATATTAATTAGACTTTCCTTTTCTTATCAAAATTCTACTTCTTGGCATAAGAAGTTTCCTGAGAGATATGATTGAGTTGGAGGCAGTAATAGGTCTAGAAGTCCATGTTCAATTATCTACAGACTCTAAGATGTTTTGTAGTTGCCCAAATTCGTTTGGAGAGGAGCCGAATACCCTAATTTGTCCTATATGTATGGGGCTGCCAGGGGTACTACCTACCTTAAACAGAAAAGCTCTGGAATTAGGTATAAGAACAGCTTTAGCTTTAAATTGTAAAGTTATGAAAGAGATAGTGTTTGAGAGAAAAAACTACTTTTATCCGGATTTACCTAAGAATTATCAGATTTCTCAATATAGTAAGCCCTTAGGAGAAGATGGTTTTTTGCTAGTAAATTCTCGGAAGATAAAAATAAAAAGAGTCCATTTAGAAGAAGATGCCGGAAAACTTATTCACAAAGAAGATTACTCTTTGGTAGATTTAAATAGAGCAGGAGTACCTCTTTTAGAAATAGTTAGCTATCCTGATATTTTCTCAGCTGGGGAAGCTTATGAGTATTTAAAAGAGCTGAAATTAATCTTACAATATATTGGAGCCTCAACTTGCGATATGGAAAAAGGATTCTTAAGATGTGATGCCAACATTTCTCTAAGAAAAAAAGGCTCACAAGGATTAGGGACTAAAACTGAGCTTAAAAATATGAACAGTTTCAACCAGGTAAGACAAGCTTTAGATTATGAGATAAAAAGACAAGAAAGTCTGATTTTAGAAGGAAAAGAGATTCTCCAAGAAACTCGGCTTTGGAATGAAGAAAAGAAGAAGACCTTCCCTATGCGAACTAAAGAAGAGGCTTGTGATTATCGTTATTTTCCTGAGCCAGATCTAGTCTCTTTTTTAATTTCAGAGGAAGAGATAGAAGAACAAAGGAAATTAGTCAAAGAGTTGCCTCATAAAAAAAGAACCCGGTTTAAAAACAATTATTCTTTAACTGATAAAGAAATAGAGATAATAATCTCTGATTTAGCTCTTAGTAATTTTTTTGAAGAAACAGCTAAATATTACAATAGTCCTAAAAAAGTTTACAACTGGATAGTAGGGCCACTCTTAGAAATTTTAAATAATAAAGGGATAAATTCTAATAACATAAAAGTCTCAGCTTTTAATTTTGCTAAATTGATAAAAATGGTGGAAGAAAAGAAGATAACAAACTTAGTAGCTAAAGAGATATTAGTAGAATTAATAGATAAAGACCAAGACCCTCAAATATTAGCTAAGGAGAAAAATCTTCTAAGTTTATCTTCTCAGGAAGAGCTTTCAGATTTAGCTGAAGAAGCTATTAACCAAAACTCTAAAGCTGTAGAAGATTACTTAAAAGGTAAAGAACAAGCTTTAATGTTTTTAGTGGGCTGGGTAATGAAAAAGACAAAAGGTAAAGCCAATCCTAATATCCTCAAAGAGTTAATAAGAAAACATATAAAGGAGGGGGGTCTATGAAAAAGTTGATTTTAGCAATTTTAGGATTCTTTTTGGTAAATTCTCTTTTTTCTGCTACTCTCTCTCGAGAAGAAAAAGAGGAAACTTATAAAGAACTTGAACTTTTTGCTGATGCTTTGGCTTTGGTTCAGACAAGATTTGTAGAGAAGAAATCTCCCCAAGAATTAATTTATGGCACATTAGAGGGGTTACTTTCTTCTTTGGATCCTTATAGCCAATTTCTAAAGCCCCAAGACTATAAAGAACTCCTTATTGAAACCGAAGGAAGATTTGGAGGGTTGGGTATAGAGATTACTTTGAAGGATGGTTTGCTTACGATAGTTTCTCCTATAGAAGGTACACCTGCTTGGAGAAAAGGTCTTAAAGCAGGAGATAGAATAGTCAAAATTAATGGAGAGTTAACCCGAGGTATTACTTTGACTGAAGCAGTGAAAAAATTAAGGGGTGAGCCTGGAACTGAGGTAACTGTTACTATTTTAAGAGAAAAGGAAAGAAGAGTTTTCGATGTTACTCTTAAAAGGGAAATAATTGAAATACCTGACATAAGAAAGAAAGTGATTTTAGAAGGGAATGTAGGGTATTTAAGGATTTCCGAATTTAGAGAAGGAACCCCCAGAGAATTAGAAAAGGCTATTTCAGAATTAGAGAAAAAAGGTGCCCAAGCCTACTTACTTGACTTACGTAATAATCCTGGAGGCCTTCTTGAAAGTGCGGTAAAAGTAGCCTCTATATTTTTGGAAGTTAATAAATTAGTAGTCTATACCTTAGATAAAGATAATAACAAGGTAGAATATAAGAGTTACCCTTTAGGAAAGCATATACTTGGAAAACCCTTAGTTATTTTAGTTAATGAAGGAAGCGCCTCAGGTAGCGAAATAGTAGCTGGAGCTCTCCAGGCCCACAAAAGAGCAATTATTTTAGGCACTAATACTTTTGGGAAAGCTTCGGTCCAGACTGTCCTTCCTTTATCTGACGGCTCGGCTCTTCGGCTTACTACTGCTAAGTATTACACTCCTAAAGGAGAGTTAATCGAAGATAAAGGAATAACACCGGATATCTATGTAGAAGAAAAAAAGATAAAAGAGGAAATTTCTAAAGAAGAAGAAGTTTTTAAAAAACTTCAAAAAGAAAAAAAGAAAGAAGATACCTTTTACAAAAAAGACTACCAGATTATAAGGGCTTTGGATCTAATAAGAGGAATTTTAATTCTCTCCAATAAATAAGAGCTTAACATGTTTAGTTTAAAAAAAGAGCAATTTTGGGTTTTATAACTGTTACTTAGCAACTATAAATAGGAAAAATGTATACCTTAGGCATAGAGACTTCCTGCGACGAAACCTCAGTAGCAATAGTCCAAAAAAGAAAGGTCTTAGCTTGCAAGACTCTTTCTAGCCTAAAATTTCATAAAAAATATGGAGGAATTATTCCAGAGATAGCTTCACGTAAGCATTTAAAATTTATTGATAAAGTCTGTAAAGAAGCTCTTAGAGAAGCTAAAATCACCTTTAAAGATATAAGGTTAGTAAGTGTTACTCAAGGACCGGGTCTTATTGGGTCTTTATTGGTAGGTATTAGTTATGCTAAAGCTTTAGCCTTTAGTCTGAAGATACCTCTTCTTGGGATAAACCATCTCCATGCTCACTTATTTTCTCCTTTTTTGAATAAACCAAAAATGACTCTTCCCTTTATAGGATTAGTTGCCTCAGGAGGACATACCGAGATTTATAAACTCTGGGATTTTGATAAGATAGAAATCTTAGGAAAAACAAAGGATGATGCTTCAGGAGAAGTCTTAGATAAAGTAGGGAGATTCTACGGGTTAGGTTTTCCTGCCGGGCCCAAAATTGATAAGTTATTCCGAGAAAATTTGATAAAAAAAGACTTATTTAGATTGAAAAATAGAGAGGAGATATCTTTTAGCTTTAGTGGGATTAAAACCCGGGCAATTTATATGGAAAAAGCTTTAAGAAAAGATAAAACTAAATATGCTTCTCAGCTTAAAATTCTTCTTTCTTCTTTTCAGTATACAGTAATAAATTCTTTAATTAATAATTTGACGAAAGCAGTAATTAAAAATAAAATAAAAGCAGTAGCCTGCGGAGGAGGTGTAGTAGCTAATTCTTATTTTAGAAAAAGAGTCACTGAGTTAGGAAGGAAAGAAAATTTGAAAATATTTCTTCCCGAACTTAAGTTTTGTCAAGATAATGCAGCTGCTGTTGCAGGGCTTGGGGAATATCTATATAAAAAAGGCTATAGAAGTTCTTATGAATTAACCCCTTTCTAAAGAGATGAGTAATTTTGTAATATTGATAAGGATACTTCTTTCGGTTATCTTTGGGGGGATTATTGGTTTTGAACGGAGTAAGAGAGCTCGTCCAGCTGGCTTAAGAACTCATATTTTAGTTACTATGGGCTCTTGCCTTATTATGATAGTCTCTCTTTATATCTATCAAGCTTATAAGAAGGAAGTTCCTTTAGATCCAGCTCGAATAGCTGCAGGGGTAGTAACCGGAATTGGATTTTTGGGTGCAGGAAGTATCATCAGAAGTGCTCAGGAAGTAAGAGGTTTAACTACTGCTGCCTCTATCTGGGTAAGTGCTGGAATAGGTCTGGCTGTAGGATGTGGCCTATATTTTGCTTCTTTTGTAGTGACTATTTTTTCTTTAGGAGTTCTTTTTTATTTAAGAAGATTAGAAGCTGCTCTGGAGATAAAAAATCTAGAAAAAGAACATAAGCCTAAATCCTGAAGATTTAGGTTATTGGTCTATCCAAAAAGGAGTCAACTATTTAAAATAAAAAATGACCAAACACCTATTTAAACAATC
>CAZSAI010000016.1:0-15386 GCA_964604895.1 uncultured Planctomycetia bacterium | reverse complement strand
ATGGTTACTATTTGACTTATAATGGGGGGAATTTAAGTTGGGTAGATGTTGGAAGTTCAGCAGGTGCTTGGACCTTGAATGATCCTAATCTTTATCCTGATTCAGTTGATTACAATGTAGCCATTGGAGCAACCTCAGCTGGAACTGCTAAACTGTATGTAAATGGCAGTGTAGGAATTGGCACAACTTCTCCTTCCGAAGCTTTAGATTTAGGTTCAGGCAATTTAACTACTACTGGAACCCTAACTGCTAATACTTTAACTGATGGGACTCTCTCAATAGCTTCGGGTTCGATTACTTCAGGAGTAAATGCTACTTTCTCAGGCACTCTCACAGCAGGGACTTTAACCGATGGTACTGCCAGTATAACTGCTGGGGCCTTAACTGGAGCTACTGGCATAACTTCTTCAGGTACTATTACATTCTCTGATCTTACTGCTAATAGGTTTGTTAAGACCACTACCGGCGGACAACTTACTGTATCTTCGGCTTCAGCTATTGATTTGACTTCAGAAGTTACCGGAGTACTCCCTTTAGCTAATGGAGGAACAGCTAAGGCTCTTACTGCTACTGCTGGAGGCCTTGTCTATTCAGATGCTGATTCTTTAGAAATTACTTCAGCACTCTCCGGGATTTTACAAGGAAATGGGACATCTGCTCCTTCAGCGATAACTGGCACAAATAATTATCTTCCTAAATGGTCGAGTTCTGCTCCTTATTTAGGTGATTCTTTGATATACGATGACGGGACAAATGTAGGAATAGGTGCTGCCTCCCTTAATTATAAGTTAGAGGTAGCTGGCTCAATCCGAGCGGGCACAACTGGAACTACCGGTAGTTTAAGAATATACAATAGCACTGCTACCCAAGAGCTGGCTTTTTTAGCCCCGGATACTTTAGCTGCTGATACTTCTTATACTTGGCCCGATAATTATCCTTCAGCTACAGGATACGTTCTTACTTCTTCTACTACTGGGGGATTGTCTTGGACCGATCCTTCTACCTTGGCTGCTAATCAAAACCTCTTTGATGAATTTATAGATGATGATAATGATTCTATTACTGCAGGTACAACTTCTGATAGCCTTAAATTTGAATCAGGGACTTCTATCTCTACGGATTTGACCGATACTACTGGGCCTGATTATGCCTTAACCATTGATGTAGCTGATGATTCTATTGATGGGACAGAGCTTGCTGATAGTATTACCTTGGATGATACAACTACCATAGATTTGGATACAAATAACGCTGATTTAAATATAGATGCTAATACTTTATTTATTGATGCTTCAGAAAGTAAGGTAGGGATTGGTACCACTGCCCCTCTCTATGAGTTAGATGTTTCAGGTCAGATTCAAGCAGTTTCAGGAACTAATGAGCAGCTTATCTTAAGAGAGTCTGTAGGAGGAAGTTATGTTTATTTAGGATACGATGATACTAATGATGTGGGCAGAGTCGGAGCTTATAGTGGGACAGTTGGTAAAAATTTAGCCTTACAACCAGTTGGAGGATATGTAGGGATTGGTACCACCGCCCCTTCTGCTTTACTCTCGGTAGGAGCTAATTCTGATTTCCAGGTTAATAGTTCAGGAGCTATATCTGCTTGTACTGGCATTACTTCTTCCGGGACTATTACTTTTTCTGACTTAACCGGCGGGCTTCTTAAGGCTGATGCCTCAGGGGTCTTAAGCATTGCTACTGGAGGTACAGATTATGAGAATCCTTTAACTTTTCAAAATGCCTTAACCAGAACTACTGATACTATAGAATTAGGAGGCAGTTTAGTTAAAGCTACTACTATTACCCAAGCTGGCTATAATTTAATTTTTAATCTTACTGGTTCAGGTGATTTTATAGTCCAGGATAATGGGACTGATGTTTTAAGAGTTTATAATACTGGTACAGTGGGGATTGGTACAACCGCAGCTCCTACCTCTCAGTTTGAAATTAATGATTCTTCAGGAAGTAAGGTAGAGTTTGATACTTCTAATTCTAGTTATGTAGAGATTAAAGTAAATGGCACAGCTGTAGCCCGAATGTATGATTAAGTTTTTGGAGGAGGACTAAGATGCGCAAGTTATTGGTTATTTTTATAATATTGTTTATTCTGCCAAGTTTCTCTTATCCTAAGGAAGAATTAGAAATTCCTTCAGAAGTAGAAGCTTTAATTGTTTGGGGAGCAATTCTAAAAGAAGAGGTAGCTAAACCCTTAGGATTAAGTTTGCAGCAGAAGGAGGAAATTGCTCAAATAATTTCTTACTATAATCAGAGGCTTGATTCTTTAAGGAAAGCCAGTAAAAAAGAAATAAACAAGATAAAGTCAAGATACGAAGCTGGTAGCCAAATTTATTTAGAGAAGTATAAGTCTGCTAGAAAAAAGGCTTATACTCAAGAGAAGTATCTTCAGAACGAGAAGATTAGAAAGGTTTGTGAGGTTTTGAATCCTTCCCAATTTGAGAAGCTAAAGGAGATAGCTGAAGAGCTTTTTTAGGCTTAATTATTCTTTCTAAATTGCAAGAAAAATATTTGTGAGGAATCTTCTTTTTTTATTCTCCCCTTCTTCTAATAAAAAATCTTCTTTTTTATGGGATGAGTAAACCTTTCCAAAAATTTAAGTTGCAATTTTTAAGATAAGATTTAATATATTTTATAACGGTTATCTTTAACCAAATACGGGGCTAAAGAAGTTAAGTGATGGAGCCGTTCGTTTCAATTATTATCCCAGTAAGGAATGCTCAAAGGACAATTTCTAAAACCTTTGAGTATCTTATGAATATTGACTATCCTCGGGATAATTTAGAGATTATTTTTGCTGATGGAGGCTCCACCGATGAGACCACCGAGATAATAAAATCCTATCAAGAGAAATATCCTTTTATCAAATTGGTAGAGATACCCAACTGTCCTTCTCCTGGTTTTGCTAGAACCCAGGCTTTAGCTCAGGCTAAGGGAGATTTTATCTTTTTTACTGATGGAGATTGCGCTCCAGTAAAAGACTGGATATACAAGATTTTAGAGGTTTTCAGAAGAGATGAAAAAATCGGAGCAGTAGGTGGGGAAATTTATACTTTAAGGGTTGAGCCTAATAATTTAGTTGAAATATACTGCGAAGCTTTTGGTTTTAATCGAGTCTCCTGGCGTTATGGAAATTTAGGAGAAGGTTATTATCCTGAATTTAGAGATTTTTCGCCTACAGAGATTTGTGGTCACAGGGCTTATTTCTTTGTTACAGCTAATGTAGCTTATCGGAAGGAAGCAGTAGAGTCTGCAGAGAGAAAATTCTGGAGTCTTCCTACCGGTGAAGATATTGATTTTGGAATAAGAATAAGAAAAAAGGGTTGGAAATTTTATTTTCTCCCCTCTGCTTATGTTGAACATATGCACCGGGCAGACCTTAGGGCTTTGTTGCGAGTATGGAGAAGTTATGGTCAGGCTCATTCTCCTTTAATTGCTACCCATGCTACTCAATTTATGGAAATAGTCTTTCAATTTTTAGGAAAATACCCTAATAATCCCCGATTGAAGTTTAAGTTTCCTTGGAAAGGCTTTATATATATAGGTAATTTTCACCTTCTTCATGTCTTTCTTTTTCTTCTTCTTTTGGGTTTGGTAGGAATACTTATTTTTCCTTTTTCTTGGGCTTGGAAGATATTTACTTTGATAAGCTTAGTCTTAGGAGGTTTTTTCTCTTTTAGGTTTTTTTCCTCTTGTTTTAAGATTGAGCCCTATAATAAGCGGTACTCTTTCTGTAAGATGAAGTATTTAACTAATCTTTATTTTTTCTTAGGTGGACTCAAAGGTTTTAAAAAATATAAGGTTCTTTGTATAGAACCCAGCTTTTAATTGTTTAATTTTGTTCATTAGTTCAGTAGTTCAGTTGTTCTTTAGTTCATTAGTTCTTCTGTTCATTAGGAGAGATTATAGCAGAGCAGAAGTACAGAATTATAGAATTACAGGAGAACATTTTAATTAGCATACCAGGGAGGGGTAAAGATGTGGCTGATATATATAATCTTAGGTTTGATTGCTGGTGTATGTAGTGGTTTTTTAGGGATCGGAGGAGGAAGTATACTTATCCCTTCTTTTATTTATCTTTTAGGTCTTTCCCAGCATCAAGCTCAAGGTACGACCTTAGCTTTAATGGTTCCTCCAATTGGGCTTTTGGCAGCCTTAAGATACTATCAGCAAGGGAATGTAAAATTATCTATAGCCTTATTTGTTTGTATTGGTTTTTTTATAGGAGGCTTAATCGGAGCTGAGTTTGCTCAAAAAATGAGTGAGCCTATCCTTAAGAAAATATTTGGGTTATTTTTATTAGGGATAGCTTTACAAATGATTTTGGGAAAATAATCTGATTTAGATGAGTCCTAGCTTAAGAGTAAAGATTAAAAATTTAGAACTAAGAAACCCTATAGTTCTCTGCTCAGGGACAGCTGGTTTTGGTTTAGAGCTTAAGGAGTTTATAGACTTTAAGAATATAGGAGCTTTAATTACAAAGACTATTACTCTAGAAGAAAGAGAAGGTAACTCTCCTCCTCGGATAGCTGAATCAGCTTGTGGAGTGATTAACTCCATTGGTTTAGAGAATCCGGGGCTTTGGGGGTTTTTAGAGGAATGGCCCAGAATAAAAAAACTCCCTACTCAAGTTATAGTGAGTGTTTATGCAGAAGATAGAGAAGAATTTAAGGTGATTTTTAGAGAACTAAATAAGATTAATCAGATAAAAGCAATTGAGGTGAATCTATCTTGCCCTAATTTGAAAAAAGAAGTAGTCTCTCAGGATAAGAGAAAGACTTATTTTTTAACTAAGTATTTAAGAAGTCTTACTAAGAAAGTTTTAATTGCAAAACTTACTCCGGAGGTTTCAGACATTTTAGAGATAGCTAAAGCCTGTTGTGATGCCGGGATAGATGCCTTAAGCCTAACCAATACTTTTTTTGCTCTTAAGATAGATATAAATACAAGAAAGCCTTTTTTGGGAAATATTTTTGGAGGCTTATCTGGTCCGGCAATTAAACCTTTAGTTTTATATAGAGTTTATAAGGTTTATCAAGCTTTAAAAATTCCTATAATTGCTTCAGGAGGAATTTTAACCTATAAGGACGCTCTAGAGTTTATTTTGGCAGGAGCCACCTGCGTAGGTTTAGGCACAGCTAATTTAGTAAATCCCAAAGCCTCTCAAGAGATAGTGAAAGGCTTGCTTTCTTATATGAGAAAGAATAAAATATCTAATTTGAAAAAATTGAAGGGTTATGCCTGCAAGTAAAAGCGTATTTAGAAGATTAATAGTTGCCTTAGATTTAGAAGATAAGAGAAGATTGAATAAAATAGTAGCTTCGTTGAAGGGTTATGTAGAAAAATTTAAGATAGGTCCAATTGCCTATACCAAGTTTGGTCCCTCTGTGGTAAAAGGACTTAAAGCCAAAAACTTGGAAATATTCTTAGATTTTAAACTCTTTGATATCCCTAATACTGTAATAAAGACAGCACGACTCTTTGCAAAGTTAGGAGTTTGGGCTTTTACTGTCCATTTGAAGATGGGAAGGGAGCCTCTTTTACTTCTTAGGAAAGATTTAGATAATTTTACTAGAAAGAATAAACTAAAGAAGCCTCTGATTTTAGGAGTGACTGAACTTACTAGCCAGACTTCTTCTTTAAAAAAGGTGTTGAAATTAGTAGATTTAGCTTATAAGGTAGGTTTAGATGGGGTTATTGCTTCAGCAAGAGAAGCGCCCTTTATTAGGAGAAAGTATCCTAAATTAAAAATAATTACCCCCGGCGTAAGGCCTCAGCTAACTAAGAAAGATGATCAGATAAGAACCTCTTCAGCTTCTTTTGCTTTAGATTACGCTGATTTTATAGTAGTAGGAAGACCGATAATAGAAGCAGAGAATTATTTAGAAGCCAGCAAAAAAATTTTAAGTTTATAGAATGGAGTTAAGAGAGATTTTATCTCGAATTAAATCTAAGGAAGAAGAGGCCCAACATATCATAGAAGAAGCAAAACTTCAAGCTCAAAAAATCTTGGAAGAAGCCCAGAAAGAAAGAGAACTTATCTTTGAAGAATACAGGAGAAAGACAGAAGAGCTTCTTCAGAAGTTTAAAGAAGAACAGGAAAAAAGACTTCAAGAAGGAGAGAAAAATCTTGTTAGAGAAGAGAAGGAGGAGATTGAGAGAATAAGGAAAAATAAAGAGGCAAGGATTAAAAAGGCTTACGAAGTTCTCCTAAAATTTATAAAAGAAGATGGCTATTTTAAGAGCTGAGAAGATAATAGTTGCAGGGCTGGGGAAAGTAAAAGATGAGTTTCTTAAGAGAATACAGAAGGAAGCTCTCATTCATTTTGAGTCTCTTAAGGAGTTTCAGCCTCAAGCTGAGTTGAAAATAAAGAAATTAGAAGAGGTAGAAGAAGCTATAAGGTTTCTTTCTTCCTATGAAAGCAAAAAAGTTTTTGGTACCTCTTTAGAGCCCATTAAGCTGGATAGAGAGGCTTTAGAGAGTGGAAAGGATTTTAATCAAGAATTTAGGATAGTTAAAGAGATTCTTTCTCTTAAGGAGGAAGTTTCTAAGATAGAGGAAGAAAAAAAGCAGAAAAGAAAGGCTCTCCAGGAGATTAAGAAGTGGGAGTTTTTAGATGTATCTCTTAAAGAGCTAGATTGTTTAAAGTCCTTTTCTTTAATTCTTCTTTCTGAAGAACCAGCGATTATCTCAGGGATAATAGAGAAGAGCCCTTTAAAGAATAAGCCTTATTTTCTCCATGCTCAATCTTTAGGGAAGAGGAGTTTTTCTTTTTTTATTATCGCTAAGGAAGACTTTAGAGAATTTTCTTCTTATTTTAGAGAAGCTAAATTGAACTTAATTTCCCTTCCTCCTCTCTTAACTGAATATAAAAACCAGACCCCTAAAAAGATAGAGGAGACCCTTCTTAGAAATATAGAAGTTTTAAATAAAGAGAAGGAGAAGAAAATAAAGAAGATAAAAAGCTTTCTCCCCTATAAAGGGAGTCTTATTTTCCTTTACGAATACTTTTTTAATTCCTTTTTGAGAGAAGAGAAAAAATCTTCTTTCTTAGAGACCGAGAAAGTTTTTCTTGCTGAGGGATGGGTTTTATCTAAAGATAAAGAAAAGCTCTCTGTTATTTTAGAAAGATTTAAAGACATCTTTTTTGTTATAAGAGAGCCTTCTAAGGGTGAGCTTTTTCCGGTAAAACTTCAAAATAAGAAGTTAATTAGGCCTTTTGAATTAATAGTAAATATGTATGGGGCTCCTCATCCTCTTTCTTTAGACCCAACTTTTCTTTTGGCTCCTTTTCTTTTTATGTTCGTAGGGATTTGTATCTCTGATGCTGGTTATGGGTTAGTTTTAGCTTTGTTTTCTCTGCTCCTTCTTAAAAAAATTAAACCTTTAGGTCTATTAAGGACTCTTCTTCAGTTAATCTTTTATTTAGGATTGTCTACTTTCTTAGTAGGTTTTCTTTTAGGAGGGGTCTTTGGGGTTTCTTTTAAGGTTTTTCAGGTGTTGGATCCCCTTAAAGATACTTTTAAATTTTTACTTTTTTGTTTCTTCCTAGGATTTATTCAAGTTCTGGTGGGTATGTTGGCGAAGGTTTATTTAGAGATTAAAAGAAAGAATTATAGAGCTTTATTTGTTCAGCTCTGCTGGATTCTTCTCTTGATAGATTTACCTTTGTATTTTATTAAATATAAGATAGCTCCTCTTAAATATTTAGGTATAGCTTCTGGGTTAGGGATTCTTCTTTTTGCTCAGCCCCATAAGAATATTTTTGTAAGAGTTGTAAAAGGCTTATATGAACTTTATGGGATAAGTAAGTATTTTTCAGATGTTTTATCTTATTCTCGGTTAGTAGCCTTGGGTTTGGCTACTGGAGTGATTGCTATGGTTGTAAATATCTTAGCAGGAGTTGCTTTTAAAATTCCTATTTTGGGGGTCTTCTTAGGTTTAGGGGTATTGGTTTTGGGACATAGTTTTAATATCTTTATAAATCTTTTAAGTGGCTTAATCCATTCTGCAAGATTGCAGTTTGTGGAATTTTTCTCTAAGTTCTTTGAGTTAGGAGGAAGGTTTTTTGAACCTTTTTCTTTTAAGACTAAGTATGCTCACCTAAAGGAATAGCCCAGTTTCAGTTTATAAAGTTATAAAGTTTGAGATTAGATGCTAAATTAAAAAGAAACTCAGTATTTCTAGATATTAAGTTGAAAATAGGAGGTGAGAAATGGAGTGGGGTTTAGTGTTAGCAATTATTGGGGGAGCAGTAGGGGTAATCTTAGCTGGGATAGGTTCTTCAATTGGTATAGGTCTAGCTGGTCAGGCCTCTAATGGAGTAATGAGTGAAGACCCCGAGAAATTTGCTCCCTTATTAATCCTTTCTGCTCTTCCTGGTACTCAGGGGATTTATGGATTTTTAATTGGGATAATCTTAATCCTAAAGTTAGGTTTGCTTGGGGGTAAAGTAAACCCAGTTAATCTTTATCAAGGTCTGAGTATATTCTTTGCTTGTCTTCCTGTAGGGGTCTTAGGCCTTATCTCAGCAATTCATCAGGGAAGGGTCTGTACTGCTGGAGTTTATATGGTAGCTAAGCAACCCCAGGATTTTGTAAAGCCAATGGTTATGGCTGTGTTTGTTGAGTTTTATGCAGTTTTAGGTTTACTTACTTCCTTACTTCTTCTTCAAGGGATTAAACTATGAAAGAGTTAGAGAGTTTTTTGGATAAAGTTTTAGGTGAGAAACTTAAAGAAAAGGAGGCTATTCTTAAGGAAGCTCAAGCTAAAAGAGAGGAGCTTGTTTCTAAATTTAGGAAGGAGGCTCAAATTTACTTTAAAGAATATGAAGAAAAAGAAAAGGCTAAGATAGAGGCTCAAATAAGAGAAGCTTTCTTTAAAACTAAGTTAGAGAAAAAAAGGAAAGTCCTAGAGGAAAAGAGTGCCTTAAAAAAAGAGATCTTAGAAAGGTTAAGAGCATATCTTTCTAAGAACCCGAAGTTTATTCCTAAGAAAAAAATAATTTCTCATCATAAAATAGAGGAGACTCCGTTAGAAATAGAGGAGTTTTTAGACTTGGTAATGAAGAAAGCTTCTCAAAAGTTAGAGGAGATATTGGATGGGAAGGTATAGTTATGCTTATCCTTTAGGGGTAGTCTCTTGTTTAGAAAAAAGGTTAGCTCCTTCTAAGGTCTTTTTTGATATTCTCTCTTATAATTTGGAAAGGCTGCTTTCTGAGATTAAGCCTTATTTTTTTCAAGGTTTGACTTTTTATCAAAGTATAGAAGAATTTGAAGTCTTTCTGGAAAGAGAAGAAAAAGTTTTAAATATCTTGATTAGAGAGTGGATTAAGGAGGCTCTTTTTAAGAGCTTTTTAGATTTTTTTAAATATCAACCAGTTAAAGAAACTCAATTGAAAAGTTTTCCTTATCTTTTAAATCTATTTAAGTTAAGAATAGACCTTTACAATATTATATTTTCTTTAAGAGCTGGCTATTTAAATAAGAATTTCTCTCCCCATTTTTTTGGTTTTTTATCTAAGGAAGAGATAAAAGATTTGCTTAATGAAGATAAAACTCTTAAGGTTAGAAAACCTGAGTATTTTCCCTTTTTTTACTCAGCCCGCTCTTTTCTCAAAGATGATGTTTATTTTCTTTTGGATTTTTTACCTTTTGGATTTTTAAGAAAAAGGTTGGAAGGAGCAAAAAAAATAATTTTGGGCCCAGAGAGAATATTTTATTTTTACTTTTTAAAGAGATTGCAGGATAAAATAATGAAAGTTATTGTAAGTAGCAAGCTTTATAATTTAGAGGAGGAAAGAGTAAAGAAGATTTTAGAGGTAGTCTATGGCTAAAGCTCTCTGTATTACTGATGAGGAGTCTTTAGAAGGATTAAGGCTGTTAGGGTTTGATATTCTAAAAGTAAAAGAGGAAAGTGAGCTTGATTATGGTAAAATTAAACCTTACTCTCTGTTGATAGTTCAGGATAAATTTTATGATTTATTGAAACAATTTTTTCCTTCAAAAATTATTTTTCCTTTATCTGGGCTTAAAGAGAGAAATTATTTTCTAAAAAAGAGTTTGAAAGATTCTATTTTTAAAGCAACCTCTCAAAGGATAGAACTATGAGTTATCCTCAAATTATAAGAGTCTCCGGTCCCTTGGTAGTGGCTAAGAATTGTCAGGATGCCCGGATGTATGAAGTAGTAAAAGTTGGTGATTTAGGGTTGTTAGGAGAAATAATCGAGTTAAGAGATGATTTAGCTTTTATCCAAGTTTATGAAGAGACTTCAGGTATTGGTCCAGGGGAGAAAGTAGAACTTACAGGAGAGGCTCTTACTGTGGAGTTAGGTCCAGGGCTTTTAGGGAAGATATTTGACGGAGTCCAGAGACCCTTAGATAGGATTTATAAAGAAAAAGGAGACTTTATTAGCCGGGGATTGCATCTTCCTGCTTTAGATAGAGAAAAGAAGTGGGAGTTTAAACCCTTACTTAAGTCCAAGGATAAAGTAAGAGGGGGGGATATTATTGGTGAAGTTAAAGAGACTGAACTTATCATCCATAAGATTATGGTCCCTCAAGGTGTTGAAGGCCAAATCTTAGAGATAAGAGAAGGTTTCTTTTGTATAGATGATGAGATAGCTAAGATAGCTACAACCCAAGGAGAGGTTTCTTTAAAACTTTGGCAGAAATGGAATGTAAGAAAGCCTCGCCCTATTAAAGAGAGATTTCCTCCTTGTGAGATTCTTTCCACTGGACAGAGAGTTATAGATACTTTTTTTCCTGTAGCTAAAGGAGGAACCGCTTGTGTACCTGGCCCTTTTGGAGCTGGGAAGACGATTATCCAGCATCAGCTTGCTAAATGGAGTGATGCCCAAATTATTGTTTATGTTGCTTGTGGGGAAAGAGGAAATGAGACTGCTGACTTGCTATTGAGTTTTCCTGAGTTAAAAGACCCTCATACCGGAAGACCCTTAATGGAGAGAAGCGTAATTGTTGCTAATACTTCCAATATGCCTGTGGCTGCTAGAGAGGCTTCCATCTATACCGGTATTACTATCGCTGAGTATTTCCGGGATATGGGCTACTCAGTTGCTTTAATGGCTGATTCTACCTCCCGCTGGGCTGAGGCTTTAAGAGAAATCTCTGGGAGGATGGAAGAGATGCCTGGAGAGGAAGGTTATCCTGCTTATTTACCAGTAAGATTGGCTGAATTTTATGAGAGAGCAGGCCTTGTAGAATGTAGAGGCCTTCCTCAGAGAAGAGGGGCTTTAAGTATAATTGGAGCAGTCTCACCTCCTGGAGGAGATTTATCTGACCCGGTGGTTCAGGCAACTTTAAAAGTAGTTAAGGTATTTTGGGGCTTGGATGATGTTTTGGCTAATGCTCGGCATTTCCCAGCAGTAAACTGGCTCAATAGTTATTCTCTATACCATCAAAACTTAGAAGAATTTATCAGCAAAGAAGTCTCTTCAGAATTTTCTTCAATAAGAATTCAAGCTATGAGACTTCTGGAAGAGGAGGCAGAATTGAAGGAGATAGCTCGACTCATTGGTGTGGAATCTCTGTCTTTTCAGGATAGATTAAAATTAGAAGTCGCTCGCTCAATAAGAGAAGATTTCTTGCATCAAAATGCTTTTCATCCTGAGGATACCTATACCTTTTTGAAGACCCAATATCTTATGCTTAAGGTTATAATTACTTTTTACCAAAAAGCCCAGAAAGCTTTGGAAGAGGGTAAAGATTTTGCTAAGATTATTAGTTTACCAGTAAAAGCTAAGATTTCCCAGATGAAGTATTTTAAGGAGAAAGAGGAGAATTTCTTAACTTTGATTGAGCAAATAACCAAAGAATTGAGAGATGTTTAAGGAATATAAAACAATAACCAATGTCCAAGGACCTTTGTTAATTGTAAGGAGAATTGAAGGAGTAAAGTATGCAGAGCTTGCCGAGATAATTCTTCCTAATAAAGAAAAAAGATTTGGCAAAGTCTTGGATGCAAGAGAAGACTTAGCAGTTATTCAGGTATTTGAAGGAACCCAGAGTATAGATACTCAAAAGTCTTTAGTTCGATTTCTAGGTAAGACAGAAGAGTTTGGAGTAAGTAAAGATATTTTAGGAAGGGTATTTTCGGGAAGAGGTCTACCTTTAGATAGCCTGCCTCCTCCCTCAGTAGATAAGTATTTAGATATAAATGGCTCACCCATTAATCCTTGTGCTAGAGACTATCCTCAGGAATTTATCCAAACAGGAATTTCCAGTATTGATGGGATGAACCCTTTAGTGAGGGGCCAGAAGCTTCCTATATTTTCGGGTTCAGGACTTCCTCATAATCAGTTAGCAGCCCAAATTGCTCGCCAAGCTAAAGTCTTGGGGAAAGAAGAAGAATTTGCTGTTGTATTTTCAGCAATGGGGATAACTTTTGAAGAGGCGAATTTCTTTATAGAAGACTTCAAAAGGACAGGGGCTTTAGAGAGAGCTGTCTTATTTATAAACTTAGCCAATGACCCAGTAATTGAAAGGATTTCTACTCCCAGGTTTGCTTTGACTTGTGCTGAGTATTTAGCTTTTGAGTTGAATATGCATGTTTTAGTCATTTTGGTAGATATGACTTTTTATTGCGAAGCTCTCCGGAATATTTCTTCAGCTCGGAAAGAAGTTCCTGGAAGGAGAGGATATCCTGGTTATATGTATACAGATTTAGCCTCTATCTATGAACGAGCTGGGAGAATTAAAGGCAGAAGGGGTTCGATTACTATGATGCCAATTTTAACTATGCCTGATGATGATAAGACTCATCCTATCCCGGATTTAACAGGGTATATTACGGAAGGTCAAGTTATTCTTTCCCGCCCCCTTCATAAAAAAGGGATATATCCTCCAGTAGATGTTTTACCCTCCCTTTCCCGCTTAAAAGATAAGGGTATTGGCCAAGATAAAACCCGAGAGGATCATGCTGATGTTTTGAATCAACTATTTGCTTGCTATGCTCAAGGTAAAGAAGTAAGAGAATTAGCTTTAATCTTAGGAGAGGATGCTTTGAGTCCTTTAGATAGGGTTTATTTGAAATTTGCTGATAGGTTTGAGGAGGAATTTGTTAAGCAGAAGGAAATCGAGGAAAGAGATATTTTTAAAACTCTAGATTTGGGCTGGGAACTTCTGAGGCTTTTTCCTAAGGAGGAGCTAAAAAGAATAAGACCAAAATTCTTAGAAGATTACTATGAAGTTAAAAGTTAGTCCTAATCGGATGGAATTACTTCGGCTTAAGAAGAGAGAGGTTATTGCTAAAAGAGGCCATAGCCTTCTTCAGGATAAGCTGGAGAAACTCTTAATTTCTGCTCATAAAAACATAAAGGAACTGAATACCATCTTTAGAGAATACTTAGAAGAGATTGACTATTTCTTAAAAGACTTTATAATATTTAGAGCTCAGGCTTCTACCGAGACTTATAGAAAGAGGGAAGAAGAGCTTGGTTCTTTAGAGATAGAAATTAGAGAGGAAAGAGTCTTTAATCTTATTTTATCTAATTTTTCTTTCGAGCTTAAGGAAAAAGATTATAAGATTGAGGATTCTTTAGCTGTTTGGGATAGCCTGTTTCTAAAGAGAAAAGCTATTTTAGAGAAGCTGTTTAAGATAATAGGGTTATTTAGAAAATTAGAGTTAATATCTGAGGAGCTTAGTAAAACCCGTCGCAGAGTAAATGCCTTAGAGTATATTTTAATTCCAGCAATTTCTGAATCTATTTCCTATATCGAGCAAAGATTAGAGGAGTTAGAAAGAGAGTTTATCAGTTCTCTTTTGAGGATAAAAGATATTATCCGTAAGAATATTTGAAAGGGGGCAGGTATGTTTTTTGTTAGAAGACTCCTTTTTTTAATCATTTTCTTAAGTTTTATAAACTTAGAAGGTTACAGTTTTTGGTGGGGAAAAGAGAAGACTCAAGAAAAATCTTTAGAGACAACTAAGACCTCCCAGGAGAAGAAAGGAGATTCTTCCAAAAAAGAGGTTTCTAAATTAGAGCTTTCTCCTCGAGCAAAAAGACTGTTAGGAAATAGACTTCTGAATGAGAAGATAGCTCAAGAACTTAATTTAACTTCTAAGCAGAAAGAAAAGATAGAGAATATACTGAAAGAATATGGAGAGAAAGAATCAAGTATAAGAAGAGAATTTAATGAAAAAATTAGGCCTTTGAGGGAAGAATTTAGAAAGAAGATAGCTCCTTTGAGAGAAGAAAGAAGTAGGAGATTATCGGAGCTTAGAGACAAGAAAAAGGAAGCTCTCTGTAAAATTCTATCTAAGGCTCAACTCCGGAAGTTAGAGACTATTTCTGAGAATATTCGAAAGTATTTAGGAAGATCTTCAAGGAGGATTTCTAAATAATTTTTGGGCGGTTGGCGCAGTTGGGAGCACTCTCTAAAAGTTCTTTGATAAATTGACTCTCTGTGTTATTATATATTTATATAATAATACGAAGGTTCGAAATGAAAGTAAAAGAGAGAAAAAGGGCACGTCAACTAAGATTTCAAGGATGGCCTATAAGAAAAATTGCTAAATTTGTTAAATGTTCTAAGAGTTCAGTAAGCAATTGGGTTAGGGATATTCCTTTAACGCCTGAGCAGATCGAGAGACTGAAGTCTAATCAGGATAAAGGACGGGCTAAAGCAGCTGCTCATCCTAATAGTTCAAAACAAGTTTGGCAGAGAATAAGGAATGATATTATAGAATCTGCCGCTAAAGAAATTCCTTCAGATTGTAGCCTCAAGACATTGAAGATTATAGGGAGTGTATTGTATTGGGCTGAGGGATATAAAAAGGGTCGAAATATGGTAAATTTCAGCAATTCGGATTCCATAATGATTCGTTTAATGATGCGGTTTTTTAGAGAAGTTTGCAAGGTACCTAATTCCAAGTTTAGGGGCTGTGTTCATATTCATCCTCATTTAGAGGGGAAAAGGGCAATGTTGTTCTGGTCTAGGCAGACGGGCATTCCTTTAAACCAATTTCACAAATTGCAAACGCCTGTTAGTAGAGCTAGTAAGAATAAGAGAGATACCTTGCCTTTGGGTACATTTAGAATAATTATATCTGATACTCGACTCCAGTCTAAAATTAAAGGCTGGATTAAAGGGATAGGGAAATGGGCGATTAGCTCAGTTGGCTAGAGCGTTGCGCTTACATCGCAAAGGTCACAGGTTCGAGTCCTGTATCGCCCACCAAATGTTAAAAATTTAAGCTCTAGACCCTAGATTATAGATAGAGGAGTCAAAGCTAATATTGATTTTGTTGTTTTGGAATTTTTCTTTAGGTGGGGACGTCGTTTAGCCCGGTTTAAGACCCCGGACTGTCGATCCGGTGATCGTGGGTTCAAATCCCATCGTCCCCGCCA
>CAZSAI010000015.1:0-15637 GCA_964604895.1 uncultured Planctomycetia bacterium | reverse complement strand
GGATGATAAAAAAGATAGGCAGCCGCAAAATAAAAAAGCAGCTGGCGGAGTTTTACACATACGTGGTTAACAACCGTCAGGGTATAGAAGCATCAATGCGCCTACGTATGGACAAAAAGACAGAGAGCGCCGGAGCAGTAGAGCCGAACATAGACAAACTTATAGTCCATCGGTTTAAAAGACGGGGTATGAGCTGGTCAGAGCAAGGGGCACAATCATTATTAAAGATACGTCAGACCATAGCAAATGGGGAGTGGGAAAGCTGGTGGTATAAGGAACGGGGCAAGAAGATTGAGATAAAAGCTATTTTCAAAAAGACCTTAACAGCCGCGGATATGAATAAGCGACGTGAAATTGTACCGTTTATTGAAGCAGAACTGCCTTGCTACCGGGGTCCGGACCAGAGCAAACCTTGGGTAGGTGTTTTACATAAGCTATGCCGGGCAAGACAGTTATTTTAAAAGCAGGGTTTAGATATGCGTAATAGGATAGGCTATATAGCTAGACCCCTTATAAAACAGGGTTCTCTCTCATTATGGGGTTATAGAAAATACTCAAGCAATAGCCGGGTAAGTTGACGCTGATACCTTAACTTTTTAAGGCTGCTGGAAAACTACCTACTAAAACTTGACACTATGGTTAAGAAAGGGCTTCTTGACAAGAGAAAAAGCCTGTGCTATACTTTAGCCACTTTCTCTTCCTGCTTATTTTCTTGAATAATAGGTTGATGGATTTAGAACTAAAATTTAATTGGATAGACTTAATTGCTCTTTTAATTTTAATAAGAATAATCTACATAGCAGTTAGCAGAGGGTTTGTAATTGAATTTTTTAAGACTCTTGGTAGCCTGGGGAGTTTATTTTTCTCCTTTCAATTCTACGAAAATTTAGGAGAATTCTTCTTAAAGTATTTCCATTTCTTAGGAGAATTTAGCAAGCTGGTAAGTTTCCTATTGATATATGGTGTAGGCTGGTTAGTGATAAAATATATAAGAGTGATTTTAATCTTTCTCTTCAAGGTAGAAGCTCATAGTTTAATTGAACGTTGGTTTTCTCTATTCTTGGGTATATTTAGAGCTTCTCTTTTGATTAGTATAACTTTTTTTCTCCTCCATCTGTTAAACATAGAATATCTGAATAAGAGCTTAGAAAGCTCTTTCAGCTTTTATCTTCTTAAGAACTTAGCTCCTAAGACTTATGTTTTTTTAGGCAATTCTGTAGAAAAAATTGCCCCAGCTATTGAGGTTAAATCTTTGGAAGAATTCTAAAAAGAAAGGAGAAGCTTATGCGATTAGGAGACTTTTATAGAGAAATTATAAAAATAGGAATAGAAAACGATCCTCGAGGTAAAGCTAAAATAAATGAGGTTTTAAAAGAAAGAAGAAAGAAATTTGATACACTTCCTCCTAAAGAAAAAGAATTCTTTGATAAAGAAAGTCTTACAAACCCTTATTCAGATTCTCGAATTATTGTAGGAGAGGAAAAAGCTGAAGTAAGAAAAATCTTAGTAGGAATTGATATTGATACATCAGAACTTCTCTTAGCTTATACTTTAAATAAAAATGGAGAAGGCATAGATTTGATTCTATCTCACCATCCTGCAGGAAAAGCTTTGGTTACTTTTTATGAGGTAATGGACCTACAGATCGATGTCTTTAACAGAGAAGGGGTAAGCCTCTCCATTGCCGAGAATCTCCTTTTGGAGAGAAAATCTCAAGTGGAAAGAAAAATCTCTTCTTCAAATTTTACCAAGACAGAAGATTCAGCCCGACTTCTAGGGCTAAATCTCCTTTCAGCTCATACCCCAGCAGATAACTTAGCTCATCAGTTTCTGAAAGAAGTATTTTCTAAGAAAAAACCAAAGAATTTAAGTCAAATAATAGATATCTTATTAGAAATTGAAGAATACAAAGAATCTGCAAGAAAAGGTTGTCCTCCCCGGATAATAAATGGAAGACCAACCTCAGAAGTTAAGAAAATACATTTAGAATTTACTGGGGGTACCGAAGGTCCTAAAGATATCTATGAAAAACTCTCTAATTCAGGAATAGATACAATAGTAGCTATGCATTTATCTGAAGAACACTATCAATCTGCTAAGAAAGCTAACCTTAATATAATCTTAGCAGGGCATATCTCTTCAGATACTTTAGGTGTAAATCTCTTGTTAGATAGGCTTCAGAAAAAATTCAAGTTTGAAATTTCTGCCTGTGCAGGATTTCGAAGGTTTTCTCATCATTCTAAGTTAAAGAGAAAAAGTAGATAGAAGTTTATCTTTTCTAATAACTTCTAAAAAAATGGCTATCCCCCAACAGATTTTAGACGAAATTCAAGAAAGGACAGATATTGTAAGTTTAATCTCTTCTTATCTCCCTTTAAAAAAGAGCGGAAGGAATTTCAAAGCACTTTGTCCTTTCCATTCTGAGAAAACACCTTCTTTCTTTGTAAGTCCTCAACGTCAGATTTTCCATTGCTTTGGTTGTGGAGTAGGAGGAGGTCCTATTCAATTCTTAATGCAAATAGAAAAAATAAGTTTTATAGAAGCTGTGGAAATCTTAGCTAAAAAATTAGGTATAACTATCCCTAAAAAAGTATCAGCGGTTGACTCTTTAAAAACCCAAGCCTATTCTCTAAATAAAGAGGTCTGCCTCTATTTCCATAGAAACCTCCTTCAACCTCTAGGGAAGAAAGCCCTAAATTATCTTAGAGAGAGGGGCTTAAGTCAGGAGGCGATAGAGAAATTTAAGATTGGGTATGCCCCTGGAGGTTTTAAAAATTTAATAGAATATATGCGGGCAAAAGGGATAAGCCTTTCTCTTTTAGATAAATTAGGGCTAATCTCTCCTACTCAAGATGGAAGCTATATAGACCTTTTTAGAGAAAGGATAATCTTTCCTATATTTGATATTAAAAGTAGAGTAATTGGCTTTGGAGGAAGAAAGATAAGCAATAAAGAAAATATTCCTAAGTATATAAATACCCCTGAAAGCCTTCTCTATCATAAAGGAAAAACTCTCTTTGGGATAAATTTTGCTAAAGAAGCTATTTTGAAGAAAGATTTTTGTATAATAGTAGAAGGCTATCTCGACCAAATTACTCCTTATCAGGAAGGAATAGAAAATATAGTAGCCTCCTTAGGAACTGCTTTAACCTCTGAGCAGATAAGGCTAATAAGACGCTATACTAAAAATGTAATCTTGATATTTGATTCTGATTCTGCTGGCAAAATCTCCAGCTTAAGAGCTATTGACTTAATGATTGAAGAAGATTTAAATGTAAAACTGGTAGGCTTACCTCTGAAATTTGACCCTGATACCTTCTTAAGAGAAAAAGGTAAAGATGCCTTCTTAAAGCTTATTGAAAATGCTAAGGATTTCTTTTTTTATAAATTGGATATACTTTTAGAGAAATTTAACTTAGAAGACATCCAGGATAAATCCAAAATTTTATTAGAGATGCTGACCACCTTAAGTAAATTTAACAACCAGCTTGTAAGGTACGAATACTTAAAAAAGCTGGCTGAAAGATTAAAAACTAAAGAAGAATTCCTTCTTATAGAATTGAAAAAAATAGAGAGTAAAACCAAAAGGGATTTTTCTCTGGAAACTGAAAATGTAAAAAGAAAAGAAATAAACTTTGCTGAAGAATATTTGCTAAAAAGTATTTTAAATGAACCTAAACTTATAGAAATTCTAAAAGAGGCTGTCTCTGTTGAAGACTTTACTAATAAAGAACTAAGAGCACTTCTAGAGGAATTATTGACCTACTGGGAAGAATTTAAAGAATTCGACTCAAACAAACTCCTTACTAGGATAAGTGAAGATTTAGCTTCTTCTCTTAGCAGACTCTCTTTGGAAGAATTTCAATTTGATAAAGAAGTTTTTAAAGAAAGTATTCTAAAAGTAAAAAGAAACTCCCAAAAACTTAAAAAAGAGCTTCTAAAAGATAAAATAAAGATAGCTGAAAAAAATAAAAATTATACTGAACTTGCCCATCTAGTTTCAGAATATGAAAAATTAATAAAAGAAGAGAAGGTAAAATGAAAAAAGAATTAAAGCGTAATATTGACAGACTCATAATCTTAGGAAAGAAAAAGGGCTACCTTACTTATGATGAGATAAACCATTTTCTCTCTGAAGAGATATCTTCTCCTGAAGATTTGGATATTATATTAGAGAAATTAGATAGTCAAAATATAAGTGTTTTAGAGGCTGAAGAAGCTCAAATTTGGGAGAAAAAAATAGAGGCTCAACCCTTAGAAGCCCCAGAGATAACGCCTTTAGATGACCCAGTTAAGATGTATTTAAAACAAATGGGGCAAATCCCTCTTCTTTCTAGAGAAGATGAGGTAAGATTGGCTAAAGAGATAGAAGAGAAGGAAACAGCTTTAAGAGAAGAAGTTTTTAAAACAAAAATAGCAAGAGAGGAGGTTCTTAATCTTGCAAATAAAGTAATTAATAACGAAGTTAATTTAGATGATGTAGTTAAAGGTGAAATAAGGTCTAAGACTTTAGAGTTAAGAAGGATTAAGAAACTCACTCATCGCCTAAGACATACTCGCAAAAAATCAGATAATTCTTCTCTTCTTATTCAATACAATTTTACTATCTCTATTGTAGAAGAAATAATTAATAGAATTGGGAACGCTCTTCGAAAGATAGATTACATTAATAAAAAAATAAAAAAAATAAAAGAGCAAGCAAAGAGAAAGAGAAAAAAATACAAAAAAGAAGGCTTAGGTAAACTCTACAGAGAAAGAAAAAAATTAGTTGATTATTTAGGTATTCCCTTTGAGGAACTACACAAAACTTACAAAGAAATCCTTAAAAGGCAAAATGCTTACAGGAAAGCTAAAAAAGAATTAGTGGAAGCTAATTTAAGATTAGTAGTGAGTATAGCTAAAAAATACGTAAATAGAGGCCTTTCTTTCTTAGACCTTATTCAAGAAGGAAATATTGGTCTAATAAAAGCTGTAGATAAGTTTGAATATAGAAGAGGATATAAATTCTCTACTTACGCTACCTGGTGGATAAGACAAGCTATAACTAGAGCAATAGCTGATCAGGCTCGAACAATAAGAATACCTGTCCATATGACTGAGACAATTAACAAAATAATAAGAATTTCTAGATTATTTATTCAAGAAAAAGGAAGAGAACCTACTACTGAAGAGTTAAGCAAAGAAATGAAAATGCCTATCTCTAAGATTAAAGAAATCCTGAATATATCTCAACAGCCCATTTCTCTCCATACTCCTATTGGCGAAGAAGGAGATACTTACTTAGGAGACTTTATAGAAGATAAAAAAGCTGTCTCTCCCGCGAATGCTACAGTTTACTCTATGCTTAAAGAAGAAATAAACAATATTCTCTCAACTTTAACCGAAAGAGAAAGAAAAATTCTTGTCTTAAGATTTGGGCTTGAAGATGGGAGTCCTAAAACTTTAGAAGAGGTAGGAAGCATATTTAAAGTAACTCGAGAAAGAATCAGACAAATAGAAGCAAAAGCTTTAAGAAAACTAAGACATCCTACTCGCTCAAGAAGATTAAAAGTCTTTCTCCAACTTACTAAAACACATAAACATCTATAAATTAGATGTATCCTATACTTTTTAAGATAGGAACTTTAACTATATATACTTATGGCTTCTTTGTTTTTTTAGGGATATTAACAGGATATCTTTTCTCTTTGAAAGAAGCAAATCATTACCAGTTTAAGAAAGAGGTTGTTTCTGACTTAATATTCTGGGCTATAATTGCTGGTTTTATCTCTTCAAGAGTCGGCTATATAATAATTAATTGGAAAGAGTTCTTAGATAAGCCCTTAGAGTTTATAATCTCTCCTGCAGGGTTTGTTTTCTATGCCGGCCTTATAGGGGGGCTAATTTTTATCTTAATCTTTATTAAAAGAAAGGATCTTCCTCTCCTTAAGACTTTAGATTTTTTATCTGCTCCTGTGGTTTTAGCTCACTCCATAGGTAGAATTGGTTGTTTCTTCTATGGATGTTGTTATGGAAAACCAACTAACAGCTTCTTAGGAATTAAATTCCCTCCCTCCTCTCCAGCAGGAGCTTTAGGAGTCAGGGTTATACCAACCCAACTTATCTCTTCTTTTTTTCTCTTGATGATATTTGTAATTTTACTTTTCATAAGAGATAGAAAACCTGTCCAGGGGAGGATATTTTTTTCTTACATCACTCTTTATAGCATCTTTAGGTTTATTATTGAATTTTATAGGGGAGACTCTCGAGGATATTTTCTGAGTTTATCGACAGGACAATGGTTATCTTTGGGTTTGCTTTTACTCTCAACTATCTTTTGGTTAAGAAAACATTAAATACTTGATAAATCTTAAAAAATAAATATAATATTTCAAAATGATTATAGAGGTAACCTCACAAAATTTTAAGGAGGAAGTCTTAGACCATTCAGGCCCTGTCTTGGTAGACTTCTATGCTTCATGGTGTAATCCTTGTAAGAGGGTAGCTGAAATTATAGAAAAAGTTGCTACCCAACTCAACAATACTAAAATAGTAAAAGTAAACATCGAAGAGTCCTCGGAATTAGCTTCTCGGTATATGGTGATGAGTATCCCTGCACTCATTCTCTTTAAAGGAGGTAAGCCCCAAGAGAAGATAGTAGGCTTAGTCTCAGAGAGAGAAATTATTAAAATGATTTCTCGCCACACCTAATTTTTCTTAGGATTACACCAGTAAGCAGAAAAATTCTAAAAATGAGAATAGGTCTAGCTCAGATTAACTCTGTTGTAGGGGCTTTTGAAGCAAATTTTGAAAAGATTCTCTTCTATTTAGATAAAGCCAGAAGAGAAAAATTAGACATAATAGCCTTTCCTGAACTTGCCTTATGCGGGTATCCCCCAGAAGATCTCCTCCTCAGGAAAAGTTTTATTAAAGCAAACCTTACCTATCTAAATAAAATTAGAAAATGCCTAAAAACTGAAACTTTAGTCTTAATAGGTTATGTCTCTCAGAAAAAAGACAAAATCTTTAATTCAGTAGGTATTTTGAGTAAGCAAAAAATCTTAGATACCTACTCTAAAGTTTATCTGCCTAATTATGGAGTATTTGATGAAAAAAGATATTTTACTGCTTCTGAAGAAATTAAAGCCTACTTATATAAAAAGTTTAAAATAGCTCTCAGTATTTGTGAGGATATTTGGGAGGAAAGATTTATTCAAAGGCTAAAAGGTGATTTTTCTCCTCAAATTTTAATAAATCTTTCAGCCTCTCCATTTTTTGCCGGAAAATTTGAACTTAGAAAAAAATGGTTATCTTCTCTAGCAAAGAAGTTTAATTTAACTATTCTTTATTGTAACTTGATAGGGGGCCAAGACGAACTTGTCTTTGATGGTTCAAGCTTAGTCATAAATCCTAAAGGGAAAGTTATTATTATGGGTAAAAGATTCGAAGAAGATCTCATCATATTTGATACCCAAAAGAAATACAGACCTCTCTGGAGAAAAATGGATAGAATAGAAGAAATTTATAAAGCTTTAATTTTAGGAATCAGAGATTATCTAAGGAAGAACGGCTTTAGAAAAGCGGTAATAGGGCTAAGCGGAGGAATAGATTCTGCAGTAAGCTTATATTTAGCTAAGGAAGCTTTAGGAAAAAATAATCTCTTAGCTCTAATTATGCCTTCAAGGTACACCAGTTCCCAAACCTTTAATGATGCTATCAGCTTTTCTAAGAATTTAGAAGTCAAATACCACATAATCCCTATTGAGGCAATATACGCTTCTTACTTGGAGAGACTTAAGCCCTATTTTAAGGGAACTGGCTTTTTAGATAGAACCAATCAGAATATTCAAGCTAGGATTCGAGGTAATATCTTAATGGCTTTCTCTAACTTTTTTGGATATCTGGTGCTTAATACCGGTAACAAAAGCGAAGTCTCTACAGGCTACTGCACCCTCTATGGAGATATGGTAGGCGGATTTGGCATTCTCAAGGATGTCTATAAGACTGAGGTTTATAAATTAGCAAAATTTATTAATAAAAAAGCTAAAGACAATATAATTCCTTTATCAATTATTAAGAGACCACCTTCTGCTGAACTCAAACCTAACCAAAGAGACCAGGATGATTTACCTCCCTATGGACTATTGGATAAAATTTTAAAACTCTATATAGAAGAAGATAAACCTAAAGAGGAGATAATCAAATTAGGATTCAAAAAAAGTATTGTGGAAAAAATTATAAAGATGGTAGAAAAGAATGAATATAAACGGAGACAATCACCTATCGGGATTAAAATAACGCCAAAAGCTTTCGGTAAAGATAGACGTATCCCCATTACTAATAAATTCCTCTCATAACCGAGAAAGCCTACCAAGGTTTAAAAGCTATTTTTTATGAACTAGAAAGGAGAATATGTTCTATCTTTCACTCTTGACATACTAGGGGTATGTGTGATATTATTGCATATAGAAAGTGTGTAATAATTATGGGTGCTCAAGAAAAAAGACGCTTTTTTAGAATTCCTGAGGCTTATGAAGAATTAAAGAAAAAGTATTGTCCCAAGTGTAAACATTTCAAAAAGGATGAATATTGTCTTTATTTTGCTATGTGTTTTGTAAACTTCTTTCTCAAAGAAAATACTCCTCAATATTTCTCTCCTAAAGAGTTCTCGGAGTAACTTAAATAAATCTGGTAAAGAAAAACTTTTTTGATATAATTTAGAAGATGAAAGTCTTTCTAGCAATAAAGAAAAGAAGATCTATCCGTAAATACAGAAAAGGAGTCCTTAAAGATAAAGATATTTATAAAATTATAGAGGCGGGAAGCTGGGCTCCCTCAGGACTTAATAATCAACCTTGGAGATTTAAAATAATCAAAGACAAAAGCACTAAAGAAAAGTTAAGCGACTTTACTAAATATAAAAGAATTATTAGAGAAAGCTCAGTAGTAATCTGTGTATTTTTAGATAAACAAGCTTCTTATCACAGAGAAAAAGATATAATGGCTATTGGAGCCTGTATCCAAAATATGCTTCTCTGTGCTTATGAGTTAGGTATAGGCTCCTGTTGGTTAGGGGAGATTTTAAAAAGAAAAAGTCGAGTCACAAAATATTTAAAAATTCATCCCCGTTATGAACTTATGGCAGTAGTTAGTTTAGGTTATCCCCTAAAGAAACCTCCCAAGGGCAGGCGCAAAAATATAAAGAATTTGATATTATAAGAAAGCAGTCCTATTAAAATAAGCTCCCTCAAAAACTTATTTCCTTCTAAAAAGTAGGAAAAATTATTAAAAATAGTTGAATTTATCAATAGTTAAGCTATAATGAAGAAGCAATGGATATGAAATCTCCTAACAATAAAAGAGGGAATTCTCAACAAAGAAGCCAATTTTTCAGAAGTTTTCTTATTTGGCTTTTGGTTCTATTTGTAGTAATCCAGTTAGTAACTCTTTTCTCTGAAGGTATAAAAGACAAACACCCTCTTTCTTACAGCCAATTTTATAGGATTCTTAAGGAAAATAAAGAAAAACCTCGAATTTCCTATGTTAAGAAGATTGAGAATAAGATTGAAGGAAAATTTATAGATGGGAAAAGTTTTCAAGTATATGTTCCTCAAGAAGATGAAGAACTCCTAAGCCTTCTTAAGAATAATGTAGAAGAGTTCCGAATAGAGCCTCCTCAAACATTTTGGGCCGGCCTTTTCTATTCTCTAGCTCCTATTCTTCTCTTTATCCTTTTTCTATGGTATTTTGCTTACAGGGGCTCAAAACAGGTAGGAGGCAGTCTCTGGTCTTTTGGAAAAGTAAAGGCCCGTCTTATAGAGCATGGAAAAACTCAGGTTACCTTCAAAGATGTAGCTGGGGTGGATGAAGCTAAAGAGGAACTTCAGGAAGTAATAGAATTTCTAAAAGACCCTAAGCGATTTCAAAGATTAGGAGGAAAAATCCCTAAAGGAGTTTTATTGGTAGGACCTCCGGGATGTGGAAAAACTTTGTTAGCAAAAGCTGTAGCAGGAGAAGCTGATGTACCTTTCTATAGTATAAGCGGTTCTGACTTTGTAGAGTTATTTGTAGGAGTAGGAGCCTCCCGAGTAAGAGACCTATTTGAACAGGCTAAAAAAGCAGCCAAGATATCTGCAAAAGGCTGTATTGTTTTTATTGACGAGATAGATGCGGTAGGGAGACAACGATTTGCCGGTATTGGAGGGGGTCATGATGAGAGAGAACAAACCTTAAATCAACTATTAGTAGAGATGGATGGGTTTGAACCTAATGAAGGAATAATTGTTATGGCAGCTACTAATAGGCCTGATGTTTTGGATCCAGCCTTACTTCGGCCGGGAAGATTTGACCGCCATATCGTTATAGATAGACCAGACATAAAAGGAAGAGAAGAAATATTAAAAGTTCATACTGGAAAAATAAAGTTGGATAAATCTGTAGATTTAAACTCTATCGCTCGTCAAACTCCAGGGTTCTCAGGAGCAGATTTAGCTAACCTTTGCAACGAAGCAGCCTTATTAGCTGCTCGAAAGAACAAAGAGGCTGTAACCAAAGAAGAGATGGAGGAAGCTATAGAAAGAGTGATGGCAGGACCTCAAAGAAAAAGTAGGATAATCTCTAAAAAAGAAAAAGAAATAGTAGCTATCCATGAATCAGGTCATGCTCTACTTTCTCTTCTTCTTCCTGGGGTTGATCCTCTCCATAAGGTCTCTATCATTCCTCGGGGTATAAGCGCTTTAGGATACACTATGCAACTGCCTCTCCAAGACAGATATATAATGACTAAACAAGAGTTATTTTCTCGAATCTGTGTCTTATTAGGAGGTAGAATAGCCGAAAATCTTATTTTAAATGAAATCTCTACCGGTGCTGAAAATGATTTAAGAATAGCTACAGAATTAGCTAAAAAAATGGTCACCCAATTTGGAATGAGTCCTCGCCTGGGAAACCTAACTTTAGGAAGAGAAGAAGGTCCGATTTTTTTAGGGAGAGATTTAATAGAACATAGGGATTATAGTGAAGCTACAGCTCACTTAATAGACCAGGAAATCAAAAGAATAATAGATGAAGCCTACGCCAAATCTGAGAAAATTATTAAGGAAAACTTAGAAAAATTGAGAGAACTCTCTTCAACTTTGTTAGAAAAGGAAATATTGGAAGCAGAGGAAGTTAAAAAAATCCTAAAGCTTAGTTTAGAAGATAAAGATGCGAGCTCGTCTTCTTAACTATTCTTTCCAACCAGATTTGGAAAAATTAATGCATTCTTTAGGCGTAGAAAGACACGGAATAAAAATAATGTCCCCTAAGACAAAGTTAAGAGTTATACATCTAAGCAGAATTTCTTCCTTTTCAGCTAATATCCTAAAACAACAAATTCTCTCTTTAGGAGGAGATTTAGCTTTACCTAGAGAGGCTCTTGTAAAAAGAACTCTTATCAATTCAATCCTATTTGCTACCGATTCTCAAATAGAAAGACTTCTAAGAAAAATAAGGCATCAGAGTTCTTCTTTAAGAAATATAGGTTCTTTAATAAGAAAAGTTTTGGATAATTTCCAAAGAGAAAAGTTTATTCTTAAAACAACTAAAAGAGCCTTAGTAGTAAGTAAGCCCGTGATTATGGGAATAATAAATGTAACCCCTGACTCATTTAGTGGGGATGGACTCCTTACTAATTCTAAGGTCAGCTTCTCAAGTTTAAACTTTAACCAGATAATAAAGAAAAAAGTAGAGGAGATAGTAAAAAAGGGGGTGGATTTAATAGATATTGGAGGAGAATCTACTCGTCCAGGGGCAAAGCCTATAAAAGCAAAAGAAGAATTAAAGAGGATTTTACCGGTTATAAAGTTTATAAAAAGAAAATATCCTAAAATACTTCTCTCAGTAGATACCTATAAACCCCAAGTAGCTAAATTAGCTCTTAAAGAAGGTGCAGAGATTGTAAATGATATAACCGGTCTACGAAATCCAAAAATGATGGAAGTTGTAAAAAAGGAAAAGGCAGCTGTAGTAATCATGCATATGAAAGGCAGACCTTTAACTATGCAAAAAAATCCCTTTTATAAAGATGTGATAGAAGAAATTTACAATTTCTTAGCCGAAGCTACAGAAAAAGCTTTAAAGTTTGGAATAGAGAAAGAACGAATAATAATAGATGTAGGAATTGGTTTCGGAAAGAGATTGGAAGACAACTTAAAGTTAATAAAATACCTCTATCAGTTTAAATCTTTAGGTTATCCTATCCTTATTGGAACATCCAGAAAATCTTTTATAGGGAAAGTGTTAAAAAAAGAAAACCCTCAAGAAAGAATTTTAGGTACAGTTATAAGTCTAGTAATCAGTATAATAAATGGGGCAAAGATCCTAAGAGTTCATGACATAAGTCAAGCTCAGGAAGCCATTAAACTTACTCAGACTATATTTTCGAGATGTTAGAGATAATTTTTAACAAGATAGGGGGGAACTGGAAAGCTATTTTAGAAATAGCTATTCTTTGGTTTGTTTTCTATAGAATGCTTGTCTTCCTTAAAGATACTAAAGCTGTTTATGTAATAAGAGGGATTTTTATATTAGTTATAGCTTTTTTTATCTTTCAAAAATTGGGCCTAAATACTCTAAATTGGATTCTTACTAAAATTTTTGCTCTCTCAGTAATAGCTTTAATGATAATTTTCCAACCTGAATTAAGAGGAGGCCTAAGTCGTCTAGGGCAAAGACCCCTGTTTTATACGGGCTTCAGAGAAGAAGAGATAGAAACTTTAGTAAGAGAGGTAACTTCGGCAGTAAACTTACTAGCAAAAAAGAAGATAGGGGCTCTTATTGCTATTCAACGAGAAATAGGGCTTAAAAATTATATAGAAAGTGGTATCCCTTTAGATGCTTTTGTCTCTTCGGAATTCCTTCAGACAATTTTTACACCTGCTTCTCCCCTTCATGATGGAGGAGTAATCATCCAAAGAGATAGAGTCGCAGCTGCCTCTTGCTTATTTCCCCTTTCAGATAACCCTCAAATAGATAAAAGCTTAGGTATGCGACATAGAGCAGGAATAGGTCTTTCGGAAGAAACCGATGCGATAGTTATAATTGTCTCTGAAGAAAGAGGAACTATCTCTTTAGCTATTAACGGACGAATCACTCCTAATCTTAAAAAAGAAGACCTGATTACTATCCTTAAAGGACTCTTAAAAAAAGGTAAAAAAAGATGAAGTTGAAATTTCTATTTGGCAATTTTTGGCTTAAGGTTATTTCCTTAATCTTAGCAATTGTTACTTGGCTATATGTAAATGGAGAAATCTCTAAAATAATAAAGCCTTAAGTATTTACTAAAATGAAGTTAGGGGTAAATATTGACCATGTAGCTACTCTTAGAGAGGTCCGTAAAATAGTAGAGTATCCTTCTCCGGTTACAGCAGCTTTACTTGCTCAATACGCAGGCGCAGATTCTATCGTAGCTCACTTAAGAGAGGACCGCAGGCACATAAAGGAGGAAGATCTCTTTCTGATAAAAGAGGTAATAGATATAGAACTAAACTTAGAGATGTCTCTAAATAAAGAAATAGTAGAGATTGCCTCTCAAATTAAACCTAAGAAAGCTACGATTGTCCCGGAAAGAAGAAGAGAAATAACTACTGAAGGAGGTTTAGATTTATTTAAGGAAGAGAAAAGGCTTAGCTCTGCTCTAAATAACTTGAAGAAATCTCACATAGAAGTAAGCGTATTTATTGACCCTAAGATTTCTCAAATAAAGAAAGCAAAACAGATAGGCTTAACTATGATTGAACTTCATACAGGAAGATATGCTGAAGCAAAAACTAAAAAGAAAAGAGAGGCTGAGTTTAAAAGAATTTATGAGGCAGCAAAATTTGCAAAGAAAGAGGGTTTTTTCGTCTCCGCCGGTCATGGACTTAATTATACTAATGTGAGAAAAATAGCTAAAATAAAATATATCCAAGAACTTAATATAGGACATAGTATAATAGCTCAAGCTGTGTTTGTAGGTTTGCCTTTAGCGATAGAGGAGATGCGCAGACTCATTGATTAGAATGATAAAAGGTATAGGTATAGATATAGTCTCTCCCAAAAAAGTAAAAGAAGCTGTAAAAAAATGGGGAGATACTTTCTTAAAAAGAGTATTTAACCCTTCAGAAGTAGCACCTCTTAATAGCAAAGGAAAAATATATTATCAGCGTTTAGCTGCAAGATTTGCTGCTAAAGAAGCTATCTTAAAGGCTCTCTCTAAAAATTATAGTTTAGGTTTAAAAGATATCCTAATTACTAACTTACCTAATGGGGCTCCTATATGTAAATTTAAAAAAAATATAGATATAGAGGTGGTAATTTCAATCTCTCATATAGAAGATTATGCAATTGCAACAGCTTTAGCCTATGAAAGGAAGAATGAATTGGAAAACTCTTTTAGTTAAAAGAAGAGGAGATACCCACAAATACAATTATGGCCATACTCTAATTATCGGAGCAAGTAAAGGTCTGAGTGGAGCTATCTGTTTAGCTTCTCTCTCAGCTTTAAGAATAGGAGCAGGATTAGTAACTGTGGGTATACCTTCGGAGCTTAACAATATTTTTGAAATAAAACTTACCGAAATAATGACTCTTCCCCTAAAATCTTTTAGAGGCATCCTCAAATCTGAAGCTTTCAAAGAAATGAAAGAGTTTATATTAAGAAAAAAAGTAAATGTTGTAGGAATAGGTCCAGGTTTGGGAAATACTTCTTCTACTCAGAAATTAGTAGAAAGAGTAATTAAAGAGTTGGAACTCCCCCTTATTTTAGATGCGGATGCTATAAATAGCATCTCTTTAAGACCAGAAATGTTGAAAGAATCTAAAGCTAGGGTTATTCTTACTCCTCACTTGGGAGAATTTTCTCGTCTAATAAAAAAACCCCTAGATTTCATTAAAAATAATCGGAAAAAACTTGCTAAAGAGTTTTCTCTTAGATATAATTTAACCCTTGTGTTAAAAGGATATAAGACTCTGGTGGTTGATAAAGGAAGGATTTATGAGAATAAAAGTGGGAATCCAGGAATGGCTACTGCTGGAAGTGGAGATGTCCTCTTAGGAATCATTTGTGGTTTGATTAGCCAGATTAAAAACTTATCTTATAAAGAAGCTAACCTATTTGAGGCAGTAAAATTAGGGGTTTATCTTCATGGTTTGGCTGGCGACTTAGCTGTAGAAGAAAAAACTCAGGCTTCTCTTATAGCTTCGGATATCATTGAGTATTTGCCTTTAGCCATCAAAAAGGCTATAACTAATAAGTTATTCAACCAATAGCTTATTAGTTGCCGGCGTAGCTCAGTCGGTAGAGCAGCTGATTTGTAATCAGCTTGTCGGGGGTTCGAGTCCTCTCGCCGGCTTAAGAAAATGTTATATTGAGAGAAAAACTCGATCAATATTAGCACATAATAGTAATTTTGGGCAGGTGGCGGAGTGGACAATCGCACCAGACTGTAAATCTGGCGAGCTTAGCTCTTCGGAGGTTCGAATCCTCCCCTGCCCACCAGTTTTAAATTGTTATACTGTCATATTGTTATATTGCTAAATTGGGAGTGTTTCTAACAATATGGCAATATAGCAGTATGGCAATTCAACAATATATTTTGCGGGCGTAGTTCAATGGTAGAACACAGGCCTTCCAAGCCTG
>CAZSAI010000014.1:0-15687 GCA_964604895.1 uncultured Planctomycetia bacterium | reverse complement strand
CTAAAAAAGGAAGAATTCTTAAATTCCTCACTTTACTTAATAAATTGTAAGCTAAAAATTCATACCTAAGAAGAGGTTCTCTTTTAGATAGGATTTCTACATTCTTTACCTGGAAAGTTAAAAGTTTAGATAGAGAAGAAAACTGCTTCATTCTTTCTTGAATATGGTCCTTTATTAGTTGGGGAGGAGTATGTTTTAAATAAAATCTCTGAGAGGAAGCATAAAAACCCTTAGAAGCAACCTCTCTTCTGACTCTAGCTACTTCTTCTTTATTTATATCTATCTGCATCTTTATCTTTAAAAGATTTTCTCTAATTAAGGGAGTAGAAAGAATTTTATAGGTATCTTTAAAAAAGACTAATACTTTTCTATTTTGGTCTGGAGGAGGTAAATCTCCAAAAGAAGTAGTAGAGGATGTGGGATCCATAAAAATTAAGTCTTCGCCTATTCTTACTAAGGCAATAGCATGGTTAAAATAAGAAGCAGTTAGCTCCTCTTCTAAATTGTAAGCTTCTTTAGTAGGAATAAGCACAGGCCAGGCCTTAAAACCAGCTCCTCTTAAGAAAGCAACCAAAAGAATGGCCTGGTCTTTACAATCCCCATACTTATTCAGAAACACTTCAGAAGCTCGATGAGGCTCAAACCCAGCTTCTCCATACTCTACCGCCACATATCTTATTTTTTCAGCACAAAAATCATAAATCCTTTTAGCTTTCTCATAATCTGAACTTACACCCTTTGTAAGTTCAGTTAAAAACTCTCTCATCTCTTCAGTCAAGGCTATCTTATCTTTATAAAGAGCTCTCCACCAGTTATAGAACTGCCCCCAATTAGAAAAACTTGAAATAACTACTGCAGGGTTTACAAAAGAATAAGGTACCATATTAGACTCAGGAAGAAGCTGAGGGATATTCTTAAATTTGAATATGTAATTACAAAACCCATTTTTGATAATCACCCGAGGCTTACAATCTATATGAGAGGGAAGATAATCTTTATTTAATACTTTTAAAAATACTTTTCTGCCCTGAGGAACTGAGACTCTAAACTCCGCATCTAAAATTGGCTGGCTTTCTTTTAATCTATAGATAAGAGAAAAATCCTTCTTATTTATAAGTTTACTTTTATATATCTTTACCTTATACTCAATAATACTTCCCTTCAAAACTTCAGGCATAGAAATAATAAAGGCTCGAGAATTACTGTAGAGAGGAAAATTTAAATACCTGGAAACATCCCTTATATTTTCCTTGCCTACATAGATTATCTTTTTTTCTGGGGTAATCGTTCGGGCAAACTCTAATTCTACTCTCTCATAAGTGGAATCATAACCAATCTCTACTTCTCCCCATTCGACTCGACCCTTATCATTGAGAATCTTAACCATAGCATGGATTAAGTATTCTTGTTTATTATCTTTGGTTATCTTTGTCTCTTCTTTACAGAAAAGAATAACTGACGAAGCATTAGGAAAATCTTCTATAGTAGGAGAATTCTCAATTATCTCTCTAAGGGAAGGAGGTAGCTCTTCCTGAAATTTAAATTTAAGAGCTGAAAGTCTCTGCTTAGCTAACTCCAGATAGGGAGAAGTATGGACTCTTTTATAAATATCTTTAGCTTTAGAAAATAAATTCTTTTTTTCACAACTCAAACCATAGAGATATAGAGCTTCATCCTCTTTTATATCTTTTAACTCCTCAAATATCTCTAAAGAAGAAGTATAATTTCCTGACTTAGCATAACTTTTAGCTAAAAGAATCTTTGCCTCTTCAGCATCAAGATTCCTCAAAATCCTCTCAACTTGGAGAAAATCTCTTCTTTTATAATAGAATTTAGCAAAACTAAGTCTTAGTTGAGTATTTTGGGGGTATTTCTCTATAAGTTTTTTATATAAAGATTCTACTCTCCTTGAGAGAACTTCTATATTCTGAGAAGCTTTCTCTAAAGAATCTACAGAGGAACATCCTAAAATGAAAAGAGTAAACAATAATAAAAATATCTTCCTCATTATTTTTGGGGAATTAAAGGCTAACTTTTCAGAAACTGGTCTTTAAACTTTTTTATCCTAAGAATAGCTTCCTTTAAATCTTGAAAAGGAGAAGCAAAAGATATTCTTATAAAATCTTTATAATATCTTCCAAAAGCTTCCCCAGGGACAACTGCTACCTTAACTTTCTTAAGAAGCAGAGAAGCGAATTCTAAAGAAGAAAGTCCTGTATTCTTTATAGAAGAAAAGCAATAAAATGTCCCTTGAGGAAACAAAGTCTTAAAGCCTAAATCATTAAGCTCTCCTACTATATAATCCCTTCTCCTCCTATATTCTTTCAACATCTGTTCGACTTCCCTCTGAGAATTTAAAGCCTCAACCCCTGCTAACTGAGAAATAATTGGAGCACAAAGCATCACGAAAGAATGAATCTTGGCCATCTGCTCTATAACCTCTTTCTCTCCACAGGCAAAACCAATTCTAAAGCCAGTCATAGCATAACTTTTAGAAAACCCTCCTAAATATATAGTCTTAGACTTTGCCCCTCTCAAGGTAGGAAAAGGTGTATGTCTATAGTCGTAAGTAATCAAGTCATAAATTTCATCACTAATTACCAATACATCTTCTTTAGACAACACTCTCCAAATTTCCTTAAGCTCCTCCTTGGTATAAGAGACTCCCGTAGGATTTGCAGGATAGTTTAAAATCACAGCCTTGGGTTTATATTTCTTAAGGGTCTCCTTCAACCTCTTAAGATTAATCTTAAAACCTTCCTCGTGATAGGTATAAAAGAAAACTATCTTCCCTCCGGAAAGCTGAACTACTGCTGGATAAGCTACATAACAAGGATAAATCAAAAGGACTTTATCCTTAGGATTAAGAATTGCTCTTACTGCTAAATCTAAGCCTTGACTTACCCCAGTAGTAATTAATATCTCTTCTTCAGGTTCATAAACAAGATTGTAATGTTTTTTCAAAAAATGAGCTATCTCTAATCTTAGCCTCAATAAGCCTTTGTTAGAGGTATAAGAAGTGTATCCTTGCTCTAAAGAATATATAGCTTTTTCTCTAATCTTCCAGGGAGTAACAAAATCAGGTTCTCCCACTCCTAAAGAAACCACGCCTTTAGTTTTTAAAACTAAATCAAAAAACTGCCTTATCCCAGAGGGAGCTAAGTTTTTTGCTCGGGAAGAAATAAAATCTTTCATTGTCTAATAAGTAATAGTGAGTCTTCTTATATCTTTCTTTCTTTTAAGAATAACTCCGTCTTCCTTATATTTCTTAAGCATAAAATGGGTAACCGTGCCTCTTACTGGCTCAAGAGGAGAAAGTTTTTCAGCTACAAAATTAGCTACAGTATGAATATCTTTACCTTCAATCACTAAAAGTAAATCATATGTACCTGATAAGAGATAACAACTTTTTACTTCAGCAAATTTATAGATTCTCTCAGCTATTGCATCAAAGCCTACATCTTTTTGAGGGGTAACCTTCACTTCAATCAGAGCTACCACACTCTTTTCTCCAGCTAAAAGCTCCTTGTTTATCACAGTCTTATATTTGAGAATTATCCCCCTTTTCTCTAATTTAGAAACAGTATTTTTTACTTCAGACTCTTTTCTGCCGGTTAACTTAGCCAAATCCTGAAAAGATATTCGAGCATTTTCTTCCAAAATTTTTAAAATATCTTCCATCTTGCCTCCTTTTCTCCTAATTAATCTATTTCAATAACCTACCATAACTCCTCCCTATCTGCAAGAAGAAAAGCTTATCTGGATTTTAATCGTAGAACTCTATTCATGCTTCCTGAGGTATATCCTTCTAAATCTAAAGTAATAAAGAGGTAACCTAACTTTTGTAGATATTTAATTATCTTAGTTCTGTTTCTAATTACCTTCGGAAAATCCTCTTTTAAAACCTCCACTCTAGCAAGCCTTCCATGGTCTCTAATTCTTAACTGTCTTATCCCTATTTTTATTAAAAAATCTTCGGCTTTATCTATCTTAACTAATGTCTCTTTATCGATTCTTCTTCCATAAGGAATTCTTGAAGCTAAACAAGCAAAGGAAGGCTTATTGTAAGTAGGTAAGCCTAATTTTTTGGAATAGGAGCGAATCTCTCCCTTTCTTAAGCCTGCCTCGATAAGAGGACTCTTTATTCCCAATTCTTTAATAGCTCTTAGGCCCGGACGATAGTCCTTTAAGTCGTCTAAGTTTGAAGCTTCTAAAACATAAGAAATTTTTCTTTCTTTGGCAATATTTAACAATTTTCTAAATAATTCTCTCTTGCACCAATAGCATCTATCTTTATCGTTTCTTACAAAATTCTCATCTTGTAACTCTGAAGTAGTAATAATAAGATGTCTTACTCTTATATTATTGATAAAAGCCTTAGCCTGCCTTATCTCTCGCTGAGGATAAGTTAAAGATTTAGCTGTTACTGCTAAAACCTTATCTTTTAATACATCTTTGGCAATTTTTAATAAAAAGCTACTATCCACACCTCCAGAGTAAGCTATGAGTACTGAGCCCATATTTTTAAGAAGGAATTTAAGAGTCTTTATTTTTTTAGATAAATTATCCATTCTCAGCCCTAGAAATCATAAAAGAAAACAGAAAGAATATCCTCTTCTATAGAAATTATATCAGAGTATTGTTAAAAATAAAAGTTTTGAACTTCTCGGAAGAATAATTAGAAGAAAACTAGCCCCAACGGGATTTGAACCCGTGCCTCGTGGCTGAGAACCACGCATCCTAAACCGGACTAGACGATGGGGCCATAAGAAAAGTTAAAAAAATATTCTACTCTTACTTTTAAGAGTTTAGAAATTTATAACTGCCGGGAGAGGGATTTGAACCCTCACGCCTTTCGGCATACGCCCCTCAAACGTATGTGTCTGCCAATTCCACCATCCCGGCTGAAGAAAAATTATAACATAGAAATTTCTAAATTCAACCTAAGACTGCTTTCCCAAATAACTCCGAGATGAATCTCTGACCTTCTCCCAGAGGATTCAATTCTCTAAGTATCCTTCTTTTAAAATTTCCCTCTCCATCTCTCTGAAGTAAATCTACAATAATGCTTTCCTTAAGTTTTTCTCCTTCAGGGCTATAAAAGATTTCTACCTTTGGCCTAAAAATATCTTGGGGATTACTCTCCCTAACTAAACCTACCTCCTGAGTATCTAATCTTACCAAAGTCCCTACAGGCCAGACTCCTAAGTTCTTGTAGAAAAGTTCTAGAAGATAAGGGTCAAATAATCTTGCTTTTTCCTTCTGCATAATTTCATAGACTCTCTCTAAAGGCATAGGCTCCCTATAAGCTCTCCTACTTCTTAAAGCATCATAGACATCACTAATACAAACTATCTTAGAAGCCAGATTCTGCTTTTTTAAAAACCTCACCTTAGGGTAGCCTTTAAGGTCAAATCTTAGATGATGTTGAAAACTTACAATAAAAGAAAGTTCATCAAAATGAGGACTACTTAAAATTATTTTTGAGCCTAAAATGGTATGACTTTTTATCTTCTCAAACTCCTCCATACTTATCTCTTCACTTTTCTCAATTAGCTTTTTCCTTATGGCAATTTTGCCTATATCATGAAGAAGCCCAGCAACCCCTATCTTTACTACCTTATCCTGAGATAGCCCCAAAATTCTTGCTTGAAACATACTAAGAGTAGCTACATTTAGAGAATGAATAAAGGTATAATCCTGGCGCCTCTTAAGACTCAGAAGAGTAAACAATAAGTATTTATGGTGAACCAGGAGAGTAAACAGTTTATTAGCAGCACCTCCCAAAAGAGAAGTATCTATATCTACCCTACGAAGGCTTTGAGTCAAGGTAGTAGTAATATTTCTAAGAATACTCTCATAAAGAAAATTTAAACTTGCTATTTTCTCCTCAAATGATACCGCTTCTTTCTCTAAAATCTCTTTTTCTTCTCCAAATCTTCCTACTCGAATATGGGCTAAGTTATTATCGGCTGAGACTTCTCTTTCCTTTTCTTTAAGAAGCCTTAAGAAGGTTTTAAGTTCATCCTGAGCTAAGCCTTTTTTAAATCTTACATAGTCTATCTTTCTTTCTTTTAAAACTTTTATAAAATCTTTCACCTGCAAAGTTAAATCAAAGAAAATCTCTTTTCCAGAAAACAATTCTTCACCTACTATCCCAAAGCTTATCTCCTCTCTTGCCTTAAAAATCTCTTCGAATTTATGAAAAAGCTCCTCTATAGCCTTCTTAACCTTAGGGTGTCTCTCCTCATAAAGACTAAAACTCTGAAAAGTAAAGGATAATTCTTTAATTAGATTCTTTACCTGAAAATAAAGGTCTTCGGACTTCATTTAAATTTTGAAGCTATATTTCTTATCTTTTTGTTTCTATCTTCCAAAACTAAAGGTAAAATATTTTTAATCTGCTGAGGCTCTATATCTATCAAGGCCTCTAAGCTTTTTATTCTCAGCCTATCTCTTTTCTCTTTAAATACTAGTGGCTTCTTTAGAATAAATTTTATAAGATAAGGAATAATCTCCCTAATCCTTGCTTCCCTAAAAATCTCTATATTCTCCAAAATAAAATTATCATTAAACCCTAAGAAGTTTCTTAGAGAAAAAAGTTTATCTACCAATTCTCTTTTCTCCTTAGAGTTAGCTGTAGTCAAGAAACAAAGAAGAGCCTCTCTCCTTAAGGAATAATCTTTAATTAAGAAAAACTTCTTTAGAAAGCTCACTTTACTAAATAAATTTTCTCTTACAACTTTTAAAATTTCTAAAACAATAGCTTGAGAATTTTTATTCTCATTATAGATATCCTCTAAAATCCGCTTAGCTTCTTCTCCTTTAACTTTACAAAGAATATCTACTACCTCTTTTAACAAGAAGGGGCTTTTCTTTATTCTTGATTTTTCTCTTAAAACATATAGAACTTCTCTATTTACAGAAGCCATCTCTGTAATAATCAACTTTAGCTTTTTATGAATGCGAGGCTCTTCAATCTCAAAAAATCTATTTACAAAAAAAGAATCTATACCCTTAACTCTCTTTAAAATGAACTTTAAATCTTCTAAATTAAAAGAATCTAAGTCTTCTAAAAAGGGCTGAATGCTCTTACAATTACAGACTCTTTCATAAAATTTAATCAATAAATCTCTTATCTCTTTAGCTTGAGAAGATTTAATTCTCTCTTCTAAGGCTTGGATTAATTCTTTAAAGGGTCTAAAATTATGCTCTTTTAGCAAGGGAGGAATAAGGGTTTCTATCTTAGAAATTAAGATATTTAAAAAATCAAGGTTATCCTCTTCAAATATAAACTCAAGCAAAACATAGAAATAATCCTCCCTTATATTTTTCGCTTCTAATTCCTCCTCAAAACTCCTGCTAGGTTGAATATACTTAGGAAAATGTTCCGAGAGAAAAGAAAGGGTGCTCTTGTATAACAAAGAAATAAACTTATTTGAATTATCTTTTAGAGCTAACTCCTTTAGAGCCTTTAAAAATACTTCTCTTTTCTCAAAAAATTCTCTCCTTCCTAAGGTCCTTAAAATCTCTTTCGATAGCTCCTCCTCAGTCTTATTATTTTTAAATATATTTTTATAAATTTTAGGTAAAAGAGTGTTAATACTCTTATTAGAGATTATCTGACGAACTACCTGGGTAAAGAAAGATGTCTCATCCAGATATTTAGAAAAAGTATTTTTAAGCTGAGCAAATTTTCCTTCTTCTAAAAATAACTCTGTATATTCCAAAGAAAGATTTAGAAAATTGCGAGAGATATTTTTAATCACTTCGCTCATCTTCTGGGGTTGCTCTCTTTCTATAGAAACTAAAGCCTTCTCTAAGTTCAAAAAGAAATTCTCAAATAAATCTTTTTCTAAATTAGCCTCTTTTATCTGAGTTAAGATACTTTCTAAATTGGAAAGTAAGTAATCGATATTTTCCGCTTTTAGATCGGAATTTCTATTTAGTAAAACTCTCCAAATATCTTGGGGATGTCTACCGGTAGTAGAAAGCAACAAAGAGTAATCTAATTCTTCTATCTCTATTCCTCTTAAATTAGAAAAGTCCCTCAGAGAATCTTTCTCTAAAGAAGCCAAAGAAAATACAAATTCTTCCAAGAGATGTGGTTCTATAGAGGTATCTATACTTAAAGACTTTATTCTTCTTTTATGTAATAGAGAAGCAAGCTCTTTAAAAGGAATAAAATCTTTCTTAAAATATTCCCCATCTATTAAAAGAGCCTGGGTAGAGACTCCTATCTTTAAAACTTTTCTGAAGTAAGATAGCTTCTCTAACTTAGTTTTTAACTCCTGGATATTTTTCCGGAAAGAAGGATGCTCTCTAAAATACATTGAGGCGCTTCTGAAGCTTAAAACAAAAGTTTTTAGAAACTCCTCCAAGGCTTCTTTCTCTGAAAAGGATAGATCTGAATTATTGTGCATCTTCACTAAAATTTTACCATATTTTATTATAAAGAACTATCTATATTCTTAGAGACTCTAAATAGGGAGGTGCCAAAGGAGGGATGGTTAAAAGATTGGATTCTCTGGAAGAAAACTCTTTAAAGACTATCTTTAAGGAAATACTTCTCTTATCAGTATATCTGGCTACGATTCCTGAAGCTAAAAAAATATCGTCTTTCTCAAAATTTCCTCTACCTAAACCCACAGGACCTCTTCCTTCTTGGGGGTAAAAAACAAAGTCATCTCTTTTGGCTAAACTTATAAGAGCCTTGCATTCATTTTCATTTCTAGCCACTATTAATTTGGCTTTAGGAGAAATTCTAAAGTGTCTTCCTATTTTAAGAAGTTTAACGTCTTCAAGAAGAAACTCTGGATTATATCTAAATAAATCCTTCATTCTTTGAGAAAAACCTTCCTCAGTTAAAAGACAACCTCCTGCAGGGGTAAGATACTTTTTTATTCCCAATTCTTCTGCTAGCCTAAACTGAGGCTTACGAGACTTACCTTTTATATCTAATAATTTACCTCTATTTATTAAGCCTTTTTCTTCAGCTAGGGTTGGTCTAAGTAATTTTGCTGAAAGAGGCCGTAAGATTAAACCTTCTAAGCCAGCCTCCTTACCTATAAGAGTTAGAGCTTGCCTCCTCTGAGAAAAAGGCCTTTCTCCCAACACTTCTCCAGTAATCAGAAAATCAGCCCGTAGTTTCTTCATATACTGATAAGCTTTCTTAAGCATAAGTATTCGGCAATCAATACAGGGATTTAAATTTTTGCCATAGCCGTGTTTGGGATTTTTTACTACCTTTAGTAATTCTAAACTTATATCAAAACTCGCAAGAGGGATGTTTAATTGGTGGGTTATTAATCTAGAAATAGAAACAGGTTTATTCTTAGAAGAATAAAATACTGAAGAGAAGTATACCCCTTCTACTACTATGCCTTGCTCTAAGATTAACTTTGTAGCTAAAAAACTATCTAAGCCTCCAGAGAGAAGAGCCACTGCTCTAGCCATACTAATCTAAACAGTTAATCATCCTTTCTATACTTTCTCTCGCCTTTGTAATTATCTCTTGGGGAAGCTCTACTTTGTACTCCATATCCTCTAAGCTCCATAAAACCTTCTCTAAATTAGTAAGTTTCATATTAGGACAAATTGCCTCTGAAGAAGCAGGATAAAATTCCTTCTGAGGATTCTCCTTTTTAAGCCTAAAGATTATTCCTGGTTCTGTGCCTATAATAAATTCCTTGCTTTGACTCTTTCCTACATACTTACACATCCCTTCAGTAGAGAAAACTTTATCTGCCAAATTTATAACTTCTGGACAACATTCAGGATGAACTAAAACTTCTGCCTGGGGATAAAGCCTTTTTTTATCTTGGATATCTTGAGGAGAAATCTTTATATGACTGGGACAGTAGCCTTCCCACAATATAAATTTCTTATGAGTTTGAGAAGAAACATAAGAAGCCAGATACTTATCAGGAATAAAAATTACTTCCTTCTCATTTTTAAGAACACTCTCTACCATCTTAACTGCATTGGCGGAGGTACAACAAAAATCACTCTCAGCTTTTACCTTAGCTGAGGTATTCACATAGCATAGAACTTTTGCCTGAGGGTATTTTTGTTTAAGTTTTCTCAACTCATAAGCTGTAATCATATCTGCCATAGGACAGCCTGCATTCTTATCCGGAATAATTACAATTTTATCCGGAGACAGAATCTTAGCAGTCTCAGCCATAAAATAGACTCCACAAAAAACTATAACCTTGGCTTTAGTCTTTGAAGCCTCAATACTCAACCCCAAAGAATCTCCCACAAAATCAGCAATAGCTTGAACTTCAGGAAGTTGATAATTGTGGGCTAAAATTACTGCTTTTCTTTCTTGTTTTAGCTTTTTAATCTTCTCTACCAAAGAATTCATCTTAATACCTCCTTTATAATCCCCCCTCCTAAGACTAAATCTTGCTGGTAAAATACTATAGATTGGCCAGGAGTAATTGCTTCTTGAGCCTTATAAAAAACCACTCTTAATTTATCCTTCTCTGGAAAAATTTTGCACTTTGCTTCTTTATGCCTATAGCGAATCTTAGCATAAGCTTCCTGTGGCAAGCTCTCTACAAAAATATTTAAATTATAGGCAGTAAGTTCTTTAGCTTCTAAATCCTTCTTTTCTCCTACAATCAGCCGGTTCTTTTGAGGCTCTATAGCTATTACATACAGCGGCTTTCCAAAAGAGATACCTAAACCTTCTCTCTGACCAATAGTATAAAAAGCTATCCCTTTATGTTTTCCTAAGATATTTCCTTTTAAGTCTACTATCTCGCCCTCCCCTAAAAAAACTTTTCTAGGTAAAAAATCTCTATAATTTCGCTCAGAAAAAAAACATATATCTTGACTCTGGGGCTTATCAGCTATCTTTAAACCAATTTTTTTAGCTAAGCTCCTTACTTCTTCTTTGATAAATTCTCCCAGGGGAAACTTAATAAATCTAAGGTATTCCTTTTTTATAGGATATAAGAAATAACTCTGGTCTTTCTTTTTATCCTTTGCTTTTCTTAAGAAAAATCTATCTCCTTGTTCCTCTATTTTAGCATAATGACCCGTAGCCAAAAAATCAAAGCCTAAAGCTTTTGCTTTTTTAAGAAGGGTTCCGAATTTCAGACTTCTATTACACTCTATGCAAGGATTGGGTGTTCTTCCTCTAAGATATTCTGAAATGAAAGGAGCAACCACTTTTTCTTCTAACTCCTTAGAAAAATCCATTATATAATGAGGTATATCTAGCTTCTGAGCCACCTCCTTTGCATCCTCTATAGCTTTAGTATCACAACATCGCACTTTCTCTCCAGAGGTTTTTCTCCCTAAACACATAGTAAGACCAGTTACTTGGAAACCCTCTCTCTTTAACAGGTAAGCCGAGACTGAAGAATCTACTCCTCCACTCATTGCTACCAAAACTCTCTTACTCATATTTTATTATTATAAAATCTAACCATAATTTTACAAGGATAACCTACAATCAAATCACTAAGCCAGAAAGAAAATTTGGAAAAAGAGGCTTTATTCAACAGAGGTTTTCTTCTTTAAAAGAAATCTCCTCTTAAAAGAAAGAAATTTATCACTAAGTAAAAAAACCCTTTATAATAAGGAAAATACCTAACACAAGCAATATAAACATACTTAATATAAGAACTTCTAGGCTCTCCTTAAACCTCCTAAGAAGGAGCTCTCCTAAGTGAGGGAATAAAATTAGAAAAATCCCTTTTATTAAAGAAAGCCAGCCAAATATGGTAATAATTACTCTCCAGTCAGTAGTCCATATATTATGAATCAAGACTATAGTAAGCCCAATCAACAAAGCTAAAATCCCAGCCAAGTAGACTAAAATTGGCTCCTTAAAAAAACTCTCTACAAGAGGAGAGTACCTCTTGGGATTAAGCATAAACCCTAAAGCCACAACAATTGAATAAATTCCTATCAATTTAGCCAAAAACAAAGAGATATCCATTCTTTGCCTCCTTATCCTCCAGTTCTAAAAAAGTTAAATTCTGCCCTTATCCCTTTATCATTATTTTATTAAAAAATACCCTCCTCTCTTTTTAGGAAAGAAGATGAATATTCCCAATCCAAATATTTTTTAAACCTGAGTTTGAGGCTATCTCTTTGGCCTTGAGGGCAAAACTACGAGAGGTTATGGGAAGCTCATTCATATAAAAACAAGGATAAAAGGCTAATAAAGAATAAGGGATTTCTCTATTCAAAGAAGCAATGAATTTTGAAATATTTTCTATCTCATATTCGTCTATGTATCCAGGTATTAAAAGAGTAGAAGCAATCAATAAAGGAGGAGAGGGTCTTTCTTTTATATATTTTGAAACTTCGGCAAAATTCTCTAAAGTCCTCCTGTTAGATACTCCGCATAAAGCAATATGTAAACTCTCACTCCAAGCTTTCAAATCAAACTTTATACAGCCTCCTGAGTCCAAAGCGATTTTAACTATCTGCCTCAGGAGCTTCTTATTCATCGAACCATTTGTCTCCCAGCAGATTCTCAGAATCTTATTCCTTCTCTTCTTCAAAGCAATTTTTGAAGTTAAGATTGAATGAGGAAGCTGAGGGACAGGGTCTCCTCCAAAGTAACAGATGCAAGAAGTCTTATCATCTATAACCTCTGCTAAGTCTTGGGGAGAAATAAAACTCTCCTTTCTAATATCTCTCAAAGTATCTCTAAAATTCCAGTTCTGACAGAAAAGACAATTAAAGGAACATCCATTATAAAATACTGCCAGATTTTTATACCCATATTCCGGGCCTTCTTTATAAGAAAATTTTGGAAACCCTATCTTGCTTCCCCCAGGACAGACCCAGCTAGCTACACAGTTTGTAGGAAGCGAATCAAAATAAAAAGAAAGACTCCCTCTTCGAGAATTAGCCCCTATTAATTTCCCCCTAAGGTTTCCTCTCAAGCCACAAAAACCTCTCTCATCCTCTCCGATTCTACACTCATTTATACAGAGAGTACAGAGAATTCCTTGAGTTTCTCTTGAAAATCTAAAGGGTAGATTAAAATCTTTCCTTGTTTTTGCGTGTGCCTCAAATATATATGGCTTTACCCTCTCAAACTCTTTCCTTATACAATCTAAGCAAACCCCGGGATATTTAGAGATTAAAAAATACTCTCTCTGACAAAGCCTACATCTCCCCATTTAAAAGCTTAAAAACCTTTAGAACTTTTATAATTCTAAGTCTTTTGGAATAGAAGTTAATCCCATCCTACCCATAGGTTATACTTAGAAAACTTCTTAGCTCAAGAATAAACTTTCCTTAACTTTAAATATCTAATCTGGCTCTTAGGTTAAAAGAACTCCCTCTCTAAATCCCTAGAGAGCCTTAGAGATAAAAATTTTCAAGAAGATATTTTTCTATTACAAAACTAAAAATTTAGAAATTTTTTTGAAAAAGAATCTAAAAAGAGTATACTAAATACTAAGAATAAGCAAAATAAAGTTTTAAAGCTCAATTTATAAAAAAATGAGTATTGTAACTAGAGAATACTTAATTGGGATTGATGAAGCAGGGCTAGGACCAGTTTTTGGGCCTCTGGTTGTAAGTGGGGTTATTATAGAGTCAAAAAATTTAACTGAATTAGAAAAAATAGGAGTAAAAGACAGTAAACTTTTTGGAAGTAGCCAGGTTAGTAGAAGAAAGCGAAAAGAAATATGGGAAAGAACAATACCTTTCATTAAGCAGTACCTCTATAAGATAATTTCTGCTGAAGAACTGGACAAAAACAATATGTACGATTTAGAAATTCAGGCAATAGCTGAAGTTTTAGTGGAATTAGATTGGAAAATTCCAAAAACTATATATATAGCTCAGTTAGGTCAAACAAGTTGGGAGAGAATCTCCCAAAAATTACAAAGATACAAAGAAGACTTTTCCTCAAGAGACTTCCTTCAAAAAGTAGTTTACGAAAAAGATGCAGACTCTAAGTATATCCCTGTAGCCTTAGCTTCAATAATAGCAAAAACTATTCGAGACATCCAAGTTCTACAACTTTGCCAAAAAATAAACGAACATTATATCTCTGGTTATCCCAACAACCGCACTAAGGATTTTCTCCGGAGATATTTTGAAAAGCACAATAAACTTCCCCCTGGTGTAAGAAGAACTCGAAATTGGCTACCCCTCCAAGAATTGATTCAGAAAGAAAGAAGCAATTTATAACCTATCTATCTTTGATTCAACTCCCAAATCTTATTATCCCCATATTCTTAAGAAGTGAGAATAAATATTAGATTATTTTGACTTCTTCCCCACAATAAGGGCATTTAGCAATTCCTTCTTCTTCATCTACCCATTCAATATCTTGGTCTAAATAAATCAGCTGACCACAGTAAGGACATTCTTCAGTATTAAGAAGCTCATCTCCTCCTTCCATTATAAAATCCCAAAAATCCGGCTCAGGCATAAATAATCTATTTCTTAAAAATATACGGCAGTTTTAATTAACTCAAATCTATCATATAATCTCGTAAGAATTTCTCAATTGCTTTAATAACTTGTGCCTTTACTCGAGAGGGGCTTGAGGCAACCCATACAGTAAAATTATAAAGCTCTTGAGTCTCTACTTTAAGCCATCTCTTGTTCTTATAAAGGAAAACAAAGAGGGTGGTCATTGCTATTCTTTTATTGCCGTTTTGGAAAGGATGATTCTTTATCATAAGATAAAATAATATAGCAACTTTAGAAATAAGCGCAGGATATAAAGATTTGCCTCCAAATGTTTGAAAAGGTAGGTTTAAGCAACTTTCTAAAATATTAGGAAATCGTGTAGAAAAACGGGTATCGGTTCATTAAAGGATAGTAATTCTTTTGCTAATCTGAAGGCGATATATTCTACTTCTTTTACGGTGATTATTTTTCACTCTCCACCCAAGAGTTTAAGGACTTCGCCGTATTCTTTAACTGTTTTTCTCACTGCTTTATCTATTTGGTATTTCTCTTCTTCTCCCAAAGCTTTGCCTAAAATGTTTAATATAGAAGCCCTAGGAATAAGGTAAATTTTTCCTGCCCGCATTGCTTTTATCTGGCCTTTCTTTACTTTTTTATATACAGCAATCCGGCTTATCCCTAAAATACGGGCTAATTGAGGAATAGTAATATATTTGCTCTTTTCTTCCTTCATAACTTATTGATTATCAATAGATTTTACTAATTTTGTTAACCAGCATACATTTGGTTAACCTATGTTAACCAAGCAATTATAGGTTAACATAGGATTTCAGAAAAATCAAGCTAAATTTATAACCACTTCCAAAAACGAAAAGCAGAATGGCGGGCTGAAACCTACCTAAGAAATAATGGGGTAAATTCAAAATCAGGAGCAATTTAGCGAGGTAATTTTAAATAAAAAGGGATGCCCTGGAGGGTATATAGGCTGGCGTCCAACAACTTAATTATGAAGGAAAAATCTCCTATCTTGAAAATTTTTACTTTCGATACAGCTTTAGAGTTTCTAAGACTACAGCTCCCCATTTTTAAATTTTGAGGAAAATATCTTCTAGAGTAAAAAATTAAAGAATGCTTAATCCCTCCTCAGGCAGGTATTTTCGTCAGCCTATGTTTTGGTATAAAGCCAAAATGTGGAAGATTTATGAAAATAAAGAAAGATAAAGCATTTTTTTCACTTTTGCAAAAAAGTGAAATTTCTGTTCAGAGACTATAATATCTTAAGTA
>CAZSAI010000013.1:0-17315 GCA_964604895.1 uncultured Planctomycetia bacterium | reverse complement strand
GAAGTTACTTTATAAAAAGAAAAATTTCCAGTTGTAGCTGAAGTTATTAAAGTAAATTCGCTTGTCTGAATAGTCTTCCAATTACTCCCATCACAGACTAAAATATTTTTCTTATTACTATCATAATAGGTAGCCCCCTCATGAGCTGAATCACAATTTACAGGTGGAGAGCCTTGAGGATTATATTGCAACCACTCACTTCTAAGCTCTCTATATACCCCAAAAGGGGCAGGGTAATAAGTAGTGATTGTAATCCTCTCAGTAGTTGTAGTCTGAGAGAAGAAGTATCTCGGGATAAAAATAAGAAAAACCAGACCTATAAAAATTATCACTAATATTTTTACCTTTAACATTTCATCTCCTTAGTTACCTTAAAAGGGTAAACCCCAAATATTTATAAACCCTTCAGCCCAATCCTTATTAAAGATATCTCCTTCTGCGTAAGTAGCCAATTCTTTTCTATATAAAGAATTTTTAGAACTTCTCTTTGAAATAATTATATTTCCTTTATAAAGCTTTAAGGTTATCTTACCGGAGGTCTTTTGTTGAATCTTATTAATAAATAAGTCTAAAGCCTGCTTCAGAGGAGAAAACCATAGACCTTGATAAATCAAGCGAGCATACTCTAAAGAGACCAACTCTTTAAAATAAAGAGTCTCTCTATCTAAGACTAAGCTCTCAAGTTCTCTTAAAGCTGTATATAAAATCCAAGCGGCTGGAGCCTCATAAATCTCTCTTGATTTTATCCCTACCACTCTATCTTCAATTAAATCGGTTCTCCCCACAGAGTGTTTGGCTCCAATTCTGTTCAATTTCTCGATAAGGCTGGCTAAAGAATATCTCTTACCATTAAGTTTAATAGGTAAGCCCTCCTCAAACTCAATCTCTAAATATTCAGGCTTATTAGGAGCCTCTCTTAGACTTTTAGTTAAAATAAATACCTCCTCTCCAGGCTCATAATCCAAATCTTCTAAACTTCCTGCCTCAATACTTACACCCCAGATATTCTTGTCAATACTGTAGGGTTTCTTTTTTGTAGCTTCTACAGGGAGTTTATTTTTTTTAGCATACTCAATCTCAGCTTCTCTTGAGTTTAAGTCCCACTCTCTTAGAGGAGCAATAATCTTTAACTTAGGGTTAAGTATCTTTATGCTTACCTCAAACCTTACTTGGTCATTTCCTTTAGCCGAACAACCATGAGCCACAAATTCTGCTCCCTCTTTCTTAGCAATCTCTACTAAATACTTAGCAATCAAAGGCCTTCCTAAGGCGGTAGAGAGAAGGTATTTTCCTTGATAAACAGCTCCTGCCTTTAGAGCTAAAAGAACATAGTCTCTGGAGAATTCTTCTCTTAAATCTTTAATGTAAATCTTAAAAGCTCCACTTTTAATCGCTCTTCTCCTGAGCTGAGAAGGAGAAAATTCACTTCCTAAGTTTGCTGAAAAACAAATAACTCTAAATCCTCTCTCCCTCAACCACTTTATACAGCAGGAAGTATCCAACCCTCCGGAATAAGCTAAAACTACTTTCTTCATCACTAACTTGCCTTAGTTTACCTTGGTTCTTTTATACTTCTGTTCTTTGGTACTACTGTTCATTAGTACTTTTCTACTACTGTACTGAGGAACAGCAGAACTAACGAACACCAGAACAGATGAACAACTGAACTAAAGAACATGATTCTTACTAAACAGCCAGATTAAAAGAGCTTTCTGAACATACAATCTATTCTGAGCCTGTTCAAAAACAATTGAGTGCCTCCCATCAATAACTTCTTCGCTAATCTCTTCTCCTCGATGAGCCGGCAAACAATGCATAACCAAACAATTTTTCTTAGCCAACCTTAAAAGCTGAGAATCAACCTTAAACTCTTTAAAAATATCTCTTCTAAAAACTGCTTCCTCCTCTTTCCCCATAGAGGCCCAAACATCTGTATATAAAACATCGGAAGACTTTACTGCTAACTTAGGATTATTAAGAATTCTAATCTTTGCTCTACTACTTTGAGAAATCTTTAAAGCTCTTTTAACTATATCCTTATCTGGCTCAAAACCCAGAGGGCAAGCTATATCTAATCTTAAGCCCAGCTTTGCTGAGCCTAAAATCAAAGAATTACATACATTATTGCCATCACCGATAAAAGAAATCTTTAGCTCCTTCCACTTTTTCTTCCTCTTATAAATTGTATACAAATCACTCAAAACTTGCGCAGGATGTAATAAATCAGTCAAACCATTTATAACTGGAATAGTAGAGCTTTTTATAAATTCTAAAAAAGTATTGTGAGAGAATGTCCGTAAGATAACTCCGTCTAGATACTTAGACAATGTCTTAGCTACATCAGAGGTAGCCTCTCTTTTTCCTAACTGAACCTCAGCCGAAGATAAATAAATAACTTTCCCTCCTAACTGATTAATCCCTACTTGGAAAGAGACCCTTGTCCTTAAAGAAGGCTTCTCAAATAAAAGGCCAATATTTTTGTCAGAAAGCACTTCTCTAAACTTTAAAGGATTATTTCTAATCTCATCGGCTAATCTAAAAATATCCGAAAAATCTTGAGAACTTAAATTCTCTAAAGAGGTAAAATGTCTCATCTGACTCCCTTAATGGAAAATTTTCTCAAAACCTCTTCTAAAATATTTAAACCTCTGAGAAGAGTAGAACTATCAATATTTAGAGCTGGCATAATCCTTAATACTCTCTTATGCGTACTGTTAATAATTAGCTTCTTCTTGAAAGCTTCTTCAAATATAATTCTTGCATCTATTTTTAACTCTATTGCCCACATAAGCCCTAAGCCCCTTACTTCTTTTATAATATCAAATTTCTTAAAAAATTCATAAAGCTTTTTTTTCAAAATCTTACCTTTTTCTCTTACATTATCTAAGATTTTTTCTTCTTTTAAGATCTTAAATACCTCTAAAGAGACCCGACAAGCTAAAGGATTTCCTCCAAAGGTTGAGGCATGCATACCTGGTTTTAGAATATCAGCATACTTCTCTTCTACCACTAAAGCTGAAACAGGAAAACCCCCTCCTAAACCTTTGGAAAGAGTAAACAAATCAGGCTCAATCCTGTAATTTTGAAAACAGAATAAATTACCTGTTCTTCCCATCCCAGTTTGAACCTCATCAAATATTAAGAGAATATTTCTTTGGGTACAAAATCTTCTCAATCTTAAAAGATACTTCCCAGGGGCAATGTTTACACCACCTTCTCCTTGAATCGGCTCTAAAATTACAGCTACGGTCTTCTTAGAGACTTTTCTTTTGAAATCCTCAAAATCAGAAAACTTAGCTACTTTAATCTTAGGAAGCAAAGGCTTAAAAGGTGCCTGATACTTTTTCTGAGCGGTACAGGATAAAGCTCCTAAAGTTCTTCCGTGAAAGGAATTCTCCATACAGATAATTTCATCTCTATTAGATAATTTACCGTAAGCTCTAGCTAATTTTAAAGAAGCCTCTATAGCTTCAGCTCCAGAATTAGCAAAGAAGACCCGCCCTTTTTTAAAAGAGTTCTCTATAATCTTTTTAGCTAACTCTGCCTGCCAAGGATGATACAAATTATTAGGAATATGGATGAGCCTCTTTGCTTGAGAAGATAAAACTTTAACTATCCGAGGATGGGAATGCCCTAAAATATTTACTCCCCAACCTGGAAATAAATCTATGTATTTATTACCTCTCTCATCCCAAAGAAAACTTCCTCTCCCTCTAACAAAAACAGGCCCAATCCTGGTATAAGTATTTAAAACATATTCTCTATATAACTCTTTAAACCCCATTAGCTATTAGCTATTTTTTACAATCTCTGTGCCAATTCCTTTATCAGTAAAAATCTCCAAAAGTAAAGCATGAGGGATTTTGGCATCTATTATATGAACCTTACCTGCACCTTTCTCTACAGCCGAAAGACCAGCTTCTACCTTAGGAATCATCCCCTCTGAAATCACAGCCTCCTTAATAAGTTCTTTTACTTCTTTCTCCTTAATACTGGAAATAAGGGAACTCTCATCATTAGGGTCTCTTAATATCCCTTTCACATTGGTAAAAAATACTAACTTCTCAGCCAAAATTTTATAAGAAATAAAAGAAGCTACCTCATCAGCATTTATATTATAGACTATCCCTTGAGAATCTCTTCCTAAGGGGGCCACAATAACTATGTGATTTTCCTCTATCAATTTCTTAAATCTTGCTAAGTTAATATCTACCACTTCTCCTACAAAACCCAAATCTACTTCTGCTTTCTTTTTTCTTGCGTAGATTAAATCATCTTTACCAGTTAGACCTTTTGCCTTGGCTCCCAAATCTTCAATACCTTTCTTCAGGAGCTCATTCAATTTCATAAGCTCTTCCTCTACTACAACTAAAGTATCTTTATCAGTTACCCTCATCCCTTTATAAAAGTTAGATTTTAAGTGGGCTCTTTTTAAGGCTTCGCTAATATTAGGACCTCCCCCATGCACCAGAACTACATTTATCCCCATAAAATATAAAAAGACTAAATCTTGAACAATAGCTTCTCTTATGCTCTCCTCAAGAAGGATAGAGCCCCCATACTTAATAACAAAGGTCTTGCCTCTAAACTTTTTTATGTAAGGTAAGGCTTCAATTAAGATATCTGCTTTTCTTATTGCTTCCTCCATCTTGCCTCTTCCACCTTCTAGTCCTAAAAACTAACAAATTTGAGCTAAATTAACTATAATTAGAGTTTATCTTAATATAATCAGGTGTTAAATCTGAAGTATAAACTTTCCAAGAATAATTTCCTCTCTTTAAATCAATTTTAAATTTTATATTCTTAGCTTTAAGAGAGGTAGAGCTTATAGTAATATTCTCTTTAATAGGAATTTGAGCTTGGCCCAGGCTAGAAACAATTCTTCCCCAATTAGGCTCCTCTCCATAAACAGAGGCTTTAAAAAGATTAGAATCGGCGATACCTAAACCTGCTTTCTTTGCCTCTTCCTTAGTCTTTGCACCTTTTACTTCTATCTCTATAAACTTGGTTGAGCCTTCAGCATCTCTAACAATCTTTTTAGCTAACTCCAACATAACCTCTCCTAAAGCTTTGGAAAATTTATAAAACTTTTTATCTTTTTTTAAAATAGGTATATGAGAAGCCTTCCCAGAAGCTACCACAAACACAGAATCATTAGTACTCATACAACCATCTACACTTATAGAATTAAAAGAGCTCTCTACCGCCCTCCAGGAGGCAGTCTCTAAAAGCACTTTTTTAATATTAGCATCGGTAAGAATAAAAGCTAACATTGTAGCTTTTTTAAGTGTGGGATAAATCATCCCTGAACCTTTAGCAATCCCTAAAATTTTTAAGGAAGCCTTCCCTATATTTACTTCTCTAAATGAGACTTTTTTTCTGGTATCAGTAGTAAGAATTGCTTCAGAAAAATTTCTAAACTCAGGCTTAAGCTGAGATACTAATCTATTTAGATTATTTAGAATTTTTTTTAAAGGAAGTCTCCTCCCAATTATCCCTGTAGAAGCAGAAAGAATAAATTTAGACTCAATATGAAGAAGCTCAGAAAGTTTCTTATTTATAAACTGAGCATCCTTTAGGCCTTCTTTGCCAGTAAAGCAATTAGCATTCCCACTATTTACTATTATTGCCTTTAGTTGGGAATTATTTTTTTTTAAATTTTTCAGGTTAAGAAGAATAGGAGCAGACTTTACTTTGTTAGTAGTAAAGAAACAGATACAATCTGCTAAATCCTCTATAGAAATTAACCCCAAATCTAAATCTTTAGCTTTTATTCCTGAGTGAATCCCCGAAAAGAGAAAACCTAAAGGAGGCTTCATTTTAGTCCTAAGGACTCCTTAAACCCTAAGATTATATTCATATTCTGAATAGCCTGGCCTGAGGCTCCCTTTATCAAATTATCAATTGCCCCTACGATTAGAATCTCTCTATCTTTCACTTCAAAACCAATATCACAGAAGTTAGTCCCTACCACATCTTTAAGCTGAGGGAGTCTCTCTTTAAATATTCTTACAAAAGGTTCATTTTCGTAACTCTTCTTGTAAATCTTATAGATCTGGGCTCTCTTTAGCTTCTTAATTAGTTCAGCATAAACAGTAATAAGAATCCCTCTCTCCAAAGGAAGAAGGTGAGGGCTGAATCTTAAATTGACTTCTCTCTCAGTAATATTTGAAAGTATCTGCAATATCTCAGGAAGATGCTGATGTCCAAAAGGCTTATAAGGTATGAGATTTCCTTGAAGATGGGCATAATGATACTCTAAAAAAGGTCTCCTGCCTGCTCCAGTTACCCCTGATTTTGCGTCTATAACTATATTCTTTAAAAGATTCTCTTTTAATAGGGGGGCAATACTTAATATAGAGACTGTGGGATAACAACCAGGATTTGCTATCAGCCTTGCTTTTCTAATCTCTTCTCTGTAAAATTCAGGAAGCCCATAAACTGCCTTTTTCAGATTTTTCCTATCTTGATGGGCTACCTTATAGAATCTCTTATACAAAAAAGAATCTTTTAGTCGATAATCTGCTGATAAATCAATCACTATCTTTTCTTTCTCTAAGAAAAAGGGAGCTACCTTAAAAGAGACAGTATGAGGTAAAGCCAAAAACAATAAATCTGCTGAAGCCGAAGCCTCTCTAAAATCTAAATTCTTGCAGAGTAAATTTAATCTGGCTTTAAACTTAGGGAAAATTTCTGCTAAAGGTAATTCTCTCTCTAACTTTGCTGAAAGATAGCTAATCTCTACTTTAGGATGCTTAAGAAGTAAGTTTAGGAGTTCCTCCCCAGTAAAACCAGTAGCTCCAATTATCCCTACTTTTACCACTTTTTACAACCCCCTCTTCTGGTTATAATTATCAGCTCCCAATAAATATAGCATTATCTTAAATCAAAAACAAATAAGCGTCAACTGTTTATTACTGTGAAATTGAGGAAAAATTTTGGACTAACGCTTAGTCCACTGAAATCTTCGGCGAGCTCCCCTCCGGCCATACTTCTTTCTCTCTTTAGCCCGAGGGTCCCGAGTAAGAAGCTTCTCTTTCTTAAAAGGAGATTTAAGCTGAGGGTTGTACTCAACCAAGGCTTTGGCTAAACCTAATCTTATCGCTCCAGCCTGACCAGTAATCCCTCCACCTTCAGCCTTGGCTTTAATATCTACATTTTCCAATTTAGCTTTCTCTAAAGGTTCTCTCACCAAAACTCTATGAAGAGGGGTGGTAAAATACTCATCCCACTTCTTTCCATTAATAATAAAATTTCCTTTACCAGGAAGTATTAACTGAACCCTGGCGGTAGCCTCTTTCCTTCTGCCAGTAGCTAATATCTTTATAGAAGTCTTCTCCTGCTTATTATTTGAGTTCTTAGCTAAATCACTCATACTTTTATCTGCTTCGGGGATTGAGCTTTGTGAGGATGGCTATCCTCAGGGTATATTTTTAAAGAATTAAGCATTCTTTTAGCTAACCTGTTTTTGGGAAGCATCCCTTTTACTGCTAAATATAAGACCTTAGAAGGATTTTTATTAAGAAGCTCTCTTAAGCTAATCTCTTTTCTCCCCCCGGGATAGCCGGAGTACTTATCATATATTTTCTCTAACATCTTCTTCCCTGTAAGCCTAATATATCTGGCATTTATAACCACTACATAATCTCCGCTCAAGAGAAAAGGAGTGTAAGTAGGCTTGTGTTTTCCCTGTAAAATCTTGGCTATTTGAGAAGCAAGCCTACCCAGAGTCTTTTCCTTAGCATCTATTAGGAGCCATTCTCTTTTAATTCTACCTTTTTTAGGAACCCAAGTTCTCCTCTTCTGCATAGGCAGGTTTTTTTAACATATTTTTAAGATAAAGTCAATTATTTTTTAAAGAAATTTGCTCTTCTAAAAAACCCATAAATTTGCCTTGTCAAAAAAAGGAATTTGTAATAGAATCTCGATATGACTGGGCTTAAGAAGATAGTTATAGATACCAGCATCTTCATAAACCCTCAATCTCTAAAATTTTTTGGCTCAAACTCTCAAGAAGCTTTAGTCAATTTTGTCCAGAAAGCTAGAAGAAGAAAAATCCTCCTGTATATGCCTCCTTCCACTTTTGAGGAGCTACTAAAATTTTTAAAAGATGTCAATTTGCCTTTAGAGGAACTCTCTTATATCATAAAAAAACCTCCTAAGAAATACGAAATATTTGTACCCTCTCTTTTTCTTTATGAACTTGTAGAAGAAATGAGAAGGAGAATAAATAGGGGCCTACGAATAGCAGAAAAGTATTCTCGCTACGGCCTATCAAAGAAGAAAGAAGAAGAAGAATTGATAAAAAGCCTAAGAGAAGAATTCAGAATAGCCTTAAGAGAAGGAATTATTGATAGCCTTCAGGATGTAGACTTATTAATCTTAGCTAAAGAATTAGAGGGAGCACTTCTTTCTTCTGACCAAGGTCTTATAAAATGGGCAGAAAAATTGGGAATTGAAATTTTAGATTTAAAAGAGATAAAGCAAATCCTATCTAAAACTTAGTCAAAGAAGAAATCACCTCTCTCATAATATCTTGAAGAGTAATAATCCCATAAGGCCTTTTTCCTTTAAAGACCAGGGCGATATTTTCCTTTTTAAAGCGGAGCGTCTTTAAAACATAGCCAACATCTTGGTTAATCCCTACCTTAAGGATAGGCCGAATCAGTTCCTGCCAGTTCCGAAAATACTTATTATAAAATAAATCAAAGATATTTAAATAACCTATAGGTTCTGTGTTTCTGAATACAGGATAGCGAGTAAAGCCAGCTCTTTCAGCTATACTAAGAATCTCCTCTAAAGTAGCTGAGTAATTAAAAGAAATAACTTTACCCAACCTAATATATATATCTTTAACTTTTGTCTGAGAAAATCCTAATATATCTAAAATAGCTTCCTTCTCTAATCTCTCAATCTCTCCTTGACTATGAAGCGTCTCAGTCAGAATCTTAAAGTCTTCTTTAGTCAAAGTTTCCTTTTTCGACCCCCAAGGAAAACTTAACTTAACCGGGGCTTTCTTTTCTCTAAACAACAATCCTATTATCCAAAGAGGAAAAAATTCTACTATCTTTATTAGAGGTCTAAAATAATCTAAAAATCTTAAAAGACCTAAAAAATAAATTAGAAACCTCTCTTTAAAAATCCTTCCTACATTCTTAGGGATTAACTCCGCGAATAAAAACAGAAGAGGACTCAGAATTAAGGTTGTCCAGAAAGAAGCGTTAGCTAAACCTCCTCTTATAAAAACAGATGTAGTTAAAGTCGAGGCTATCACTATACAGAAATTAGTCCCCACCAAAGTTAGAGAGAGAAAATACTCTGGGGCCCAATAAAACTTTTCTAAATAAGAATAAATTCTTGGTTCTCTCTTCTTAAGAGGCTTTATTTTAAGATAATCGGTACAAACAAAGGCAGTCTCTATTCCTGAAAATAAACCTCCTAAGATAACAAAGATAAAAATGGTTATCAGATAGAAAAAAGACAGAAATTCCTTCATTTTTTAGTAACTTTCAAGTTGATAAGCCTTTTCTTAGTGGCTTTCTCTACAATAAATTCTAAACCCTTATAAACTATCTTCTCTCCCTCCTTAGGGAATCTTCCAACCAAATCTAAGATAAAGCCTCCTAAACTAACTTCCTCTTCAGGCAAATCCAACTGCAATCGATAGTTTAGCTCTTTTATTGAAATATCAGCAGAGACCAAAAATTCTCTATCTTTAAGTCTTATTATCTTCTCTTCAGGCACTTCATATTCATCATAGACTTCCCCAAAAATCTCTTCTTGAATATCTTCCAAAGTCACTATCCCTGAAAATCCTCCATACTCATCAATTATTAAAGCTATCTTTTCTCCTCTCTCAATAAGTTCTCTTAAGAGCTCGTCTATCTTCTTAGACTCAGGAACAAAGAAAGCCGGCCTTATTAAAGAATTAATATCTTTCTTATCTTTGTTTAAAAAATAATCCTTTGTTCTTAAAACTCCTACAATCTCATCAATACTTTCTTTATATACAGGAAGGCAGGAATGCTTAACTTTCTTAAGAAAATCTTCCACTTGAGAAGAAGGCATCTCTATATCTAAAGCTTTGACTTCGGTACGGGGAGTCAATATTTCTTTAGCTTCTTTATCAGTAAACTCTAAGACCGAATGAATCATATCTTTCTCTTCTTTAGTTATAGCTAAAGACGCTCTCCCTAATTCTAAGGCTTGCTTAAGCTCTTCCTCATCTAAAACTTCCTCTTGCAGACCTTTCTTGAAAACCCCTCCCAATAAAACTTTAGAAAGAGAGATAAAGACCCAACAGAAAGGCCAAAAAATCTTATAGAAAATCTTTAAGGGAAAAAGAGAGAAGAGAGAAAACTTCTCAGGAATATGTATAGCTATCCCTTTAGGAAGAATCTCCCCAAAAATAAGAATAAGGAAAGAGGCTACCACAACAGAAAGAAACTCTCCATAATAAGGAAGAGAATTAATAAAAATCCGAGCAAGAAAAGAAGAAAAAGCAATATTTACTATCATATTTCCTAATAATATTGTAGAGAGAAGATAATCCGGCTTTGCCTTCAAATACTCTATCTCTAAAGCTTTCCTTTCTCTTCTCTTAAACTTCTCTAATTTTACTTTGGTTAAAGAAAAAAAGGCTGTCTCTGTTCCAGAAAAGAAAAAAGATAGGCTTAAAAAAATAAAAATCGCTAAATATTCTCCCATCTACCTATAAAAGAAGAGGCTTCTATTCTGAAGAAATCTTTTATAAATCTTCTTTAGCTGAATGACTTTCTCTTATAAGAAGTAAAATTGCCGATTGAGCTAATATCAAGTATTTTTTCTTATTGAACCTGATTTCCACAGCTTGCTCCTTCAGAAAAATACACTTATCTTGCGGTTGAGCCTGAAGAGGAAAGTATTTTGCTCTACTCTTTTGAGTAAGCCAAGGTTCCTCCTCCAAAGAAGAAGGATCCAACACCGGATAGCCTGGACCAACCTTAACTACTCTTCCTGACCAAACCTTTTCTTTCTCCTTAATGCCTTGAGGTAAATAAAGCCCTCCCTCACTCTTTGCCTCCTCAGGGTCAGGTTCAACTAAAACTTTATCTCCTACCAAAATAAGCTCCTCAGACATAGCCTCCCTTACTCCAAAAAAGGTTAAACCTCTTCCCTATCTTCAAGAAAAGAGCTAATATAATCATCTAAAAGCCTATAACTTCTTCTATCTACATTTACAAACATAACCCCTAAACCAAGACTGTTTAAATTTTTCTTACAAATTCTCTTTATTTCTCCCTGGAGTCTTATCTTTTTTCTAAAACCAGGAAGCAAAAATTCCATCCAGATTATATTACTTACCTTCAAGTAAGGCAAACTTTTTATAAGAGAAGAGCCTTTTATCTCAAAATAAATACCTGAGAGACTGATATCTTGAGAAAATCCTTCCAAAGAAAGCGTCTTTCCTTGAGGGTCTAAAGAAAGGCTTTGAAAACTTATCCTCTCTTTAAGAGGCACTCTGACAAAACCTCTTCTCTTATCCTCCTTCAAAACCCCTTTTCTCTGACTTACTCCCTGGATACAGAAAGGGCAACTCTCCTCTCCTTTAGGAATCAGCCTTTTACAAATCTTACAAAACTTCACAGTCTATTTTAACCTTTCTCTTAATCTTAAAAATATAGATTTTAGGAGCTCTGCCTCTCTTTTGCTAAGATAAGTCCTTCTAAATATTCTCTTTAAGGAAGAGAGAGCTCTTTTAGAAGGCGGAATAGCTTTATCTTGATAGTCAATTTTTTCCAGAACTTCTCCTATATACTTATAAAGAGAGGAAATATCTTTTTTAGAAGCATAGTCTAATATAGGAATCTGATAAATACTCTTAGAAAAACAAAAAAGTTCATAGCAAAAAAGACCTACTGCAAAAGAAAGATTCAAGGAAGGAAAGTTGAAACTAGAAGGTATCCTTAGCAAAATGTCAGCATAATTAAGTTCCTCTTTAGAGAGACCGAAATCTTCTCTCCCAAAAAGTACCCCAATTTTTAGACCCCTCTTAGCCAAAGAAACAATTACTGATAGGACATCTTTAAGAGCATAAACCAACCTATCTTTTCTTTGTCTTCGGCTAGTAGCTAAGATAAAGTTAAAATTAGCTACAGCTTCAGAAAGAGTAGAATAAACTTTTGCTTTCTCTAAAATATCTTTAGCTCTTTTAGCTACCTGATAAGCCTTATCTAATTGAGGAGGAGCCACCAAAGAAAGTTGAGAAAAATCCATATTTTTCATAATTCTAGCAGTAAGACCAATATTTTCAGAAATCTGAGGAGAGACTAAGACTATCCTGATATTTTTAAAAAAATTCATAAAGAAAGACTATCTCTGATTTCTCTCTACCCCCCAAGAACGGAGGTATTCAAAAAGACGAGAAAGTTCTTTTTCTTCTCCTTCAAATTTTACTATAGCCCAACCCATATCAGTTGAGAAGGAAGCCTCCAATATATTAGGAACTACATCGAAATTCTTAATTATATAATAGAAAACAGGCTCCTCCTTTAACTTGCCGGGAAAAGTAAGTTCAACCTCTATAGTCTTCTTAGCCATCTTGCCTCCCTTTAAAATATTACCATAAAAATAGAAAACTTACCACTCATCATTGCCTCTTACAACTCCTATGGTATAACCTCAAAAGATAAAACCACTTTCATTACTGAAGAATCCTCAAATATTAAGTAGAGAAAGACCTCGTTCTTTTCTTTATACCCTGTAGTATCTAATCTAACTTTAAGGCTTAAATCTCCTTCTTTAAACTCTGTATGTAAACATTCACATTCAGAGAAAACAGAATTAAGCCTTTTAGGAAGGTTAATCTCTGTGGTAATAACCTCTTTCTCTTTTACCTTTCCTAAATAATAATACTCTACCTTAACCTTATCCTTAGCAAAAGCGGTTATCAAAAAGAAAAAGGTAAAAAGAAATAGCAAACTTCTTTCTAAAACCATATACTCCAAATTAAAAAAACTCCAAATCCTAAAAATAATGTAGCCATTGCTATCCTTATAGTGCCAAAATTCTTTCTAAGAAAATTTGAAAACTGAAGGCTACTTACTCCCCATAGAGCTAAAAGAAAAATAATTACTAAAGGTACTACAAACATAAGATTATAAAGGATAAGATACAACAAGGCTTTTACTCTTAAATCTAAAGTCCTTACTACTATACTTATTACTGGTAAATAAATCTGTCCTGTACATAAAGCCTCCAACAAAGAAACAACAAAACCTACTAAAAAAGCAGTAGCTCCCAGGACTATAAGGTTTTTATTTCTCTTTATTCTAAATTCATCTCCTATTAACTTATGAATCCGAAACTTAAGAAACTTGGGAAGCTGAAGGATTGAGTCTTGAGGCTCATTGGTTCTTAAAAATTTAACATAATCATAAAAACACAGGATACCTAACAAGAAACAGAAGAGACCCATTAGAAGATAAAAAATCTTAATAGCTAAGTAGAAATACTTTAAAGAATATAAAAAGTTAAAAATCCCTAAACCTATAAGAACATAAGCTATAAAGATAGCTAAGATATAGGAGAACCCTATCCAAACAAGCTCCCTTCTCTTGTATCCATAACAAGTAAGGAAAGAAATAAAAAATACAATTACTGCAAAAGCACAAGGATTAATCCCATCCAGAAGACCCCCCACAATAATAGCTGGTATAGTAAAACGCTTAAACTTCTCCTTTATTGCCTCCCTCTGAAGAACCTCTTCCATAATCTTTAAAGAAGAAGGGGGATTATTCCTCCTTATGAATTTATCTATAAGAGGGGCTAAATTTTTCTCAATAGAAGTTTTTCCCACAATAAATCTGTCTCCACAAAGAATAGCAGGCACATAACTTTTCTCTTCTCCGTAAAAAGAACTCAGACTTATGAGTCTTTCTAAGTTTTCTTTTTTCTCTGTAGAAAAGTATATTATCTTAACCTTATCCTTATATCTATCTTGAATCTTTGGTAAGACCTTCTCTTTTACATAGATACAAGCTCCACAGTGAGAAGAATGGAAAAAAAGAATCTCTAAAGTAGGAGCTGAACTTAAAGAATTATTGATAAAAAGTAGGAATAGAATCCCTCCAAATAAAATCTGCCTTAACTTCATTTTTATTGAGTATACCTTTCTAAAATATGTGTGTCAATCCGAAAATAGCCCATCTTAACCCTTTAGTCTCTTTCTTCAAAGAAAAAAACTTGCTATTTAAGAACGCAAACAAATGCTTGCAGTATTCTAACAAAATAATAAAATAATATAACTTAAAGCTTATAAATGGGAAAATATCTATTTAAAAATTTTTTTATTTAGAGTAGTTGACATGGAAATTATCCAAGCCAAATATACAGGTTTTTGCTTTGGGGTAAGAAAAGCTTTAGAAAAGGTCCATCAAAGCCTTAAAGACTACCGAAGAAGAAAACTATTTATGTTAGGAGAAATCGTGCATAATGAAGAGGTAGTAAATGACCTTAAAAAAGAAGGGCTAAATTTAGCTTCTTCCCTGAAAGAGGTACCCCCCGGCTCTATCCTTATCCTTAAAGCTCACGGAACAGAAAAAGACCTTTATAAGAAAGCTAAGAAGAAAAATATAGAACTGATAGATACTACCTGCCCAATGGTTAAAGATATCCACAAAAAGGCTCTAAGTTTACAAAGGAAGGGGTACAAAATTATAATCTTTGGAGAAAAAAATCACGATGAGATAAAAGCCCTAACCAGCTATCTAAAGAATTTTATAGTAATAGAAAAAATCCCAGAGCTAAAGAAAGCGAATCTCTCAGGGAAAATAGCACTTCTGCTTCAATCTACCCAAGACTTAAAAATAAGCCTTAGGCTCTTTAAAGAATTAAAGAGAATTAACGAAAAGGCGCTTTTTGTAAATACAATCTGTAGAGATACTCAACTAAGACAGAAAGAAGTTATTGAATTAAGTAAAAATAATGATAAAGTAATAGTAGTTGGTTCCAAAAAAAGTGCTAATACTAAGAGGCTCTATAACATCTCCAGGAGATTCAACAAAAATACTTACTGGATTGATAAGGTAAATTCTCTAGAAAAAAAAGATTTTAAAAAGAAAGATAAAGTTGCTATAATCTCAGGAGCCTCTACCCCCCGAGAGACTGTAGAAAAAATTATTGAAAAGCTAAGGAATCTCTACCCAAATTAATGAATACTTGGAAGATAAAAGATAAAAAGGAAGGTATCTTCATAGTAGAAAACCCTCAAGAATACCAGGACCTTCATTTTCCCTTAACTAATACTAAAGCCCAGCTATTTTCTTGGATTTCTCCTTTTTTATCCGGAGATATAAAGAGTTCCTTTGATAACTATTTAACCTATCCTACCACTATTTTTGATATCAAAAATCCTTACTCTGTAAGAACTTTATGGCTTTATCTTGACAAAAGTAAAATATTAAATATTTCTCCTCTTTGGCCTTCTCAAGATAAGATAATTCTAGAGGCAGGTCCCCTCTGGCATAAACTTATAAGGAAAAATAAAGAACTAAAACTCTCAATCGAGATAATAAATTTTATCCCTGAAGATAACCCTTTAGAGGTGATGTGGATTAAAATCACCAATGGAGGTTCGACCTCTCAAAGTTTTACGCCAATAAGTTCAATCCCTCTATTTTGTAGGTCAGCCAATAATATTTTTGACCATCGCCATGTAAGTTCTCTCCTAAACAGAGCCTTTCTAAAAAAAGAAGGCTTAATAGTTAAGCCTACCTTAATCTTTGATGAGAGAGGCCACCGGCTAAATAAGAGTTCTTACTTTGTCTTTGGCTACACTGACAAAAAAAATCCTCTTAGAGGAATTTTTCCTACATTAGAAGATTTTATAGGAGAAGGTAATTTATTCTTTCCTTATAGTATATATTACAATAAAAATCCTTCTCATAAAGGTCTCATAGTCGGTAAAGAAAACTTTGCTGGCCTAAAGTTTAAAAAACAACTTCTAAGACGGGGAGAGTCTCTAAATATTTTCTTAATAATGGGGATTACTCAAAAAAATCCCTATTCCCTATTCAAAAAATTTAACACCCCCAAAAAAATAGAAGAAGCTTTTGAAGAAAGCAAACAAGCCTGGGGTAAAATCTTTGACCGGATAAATATAGAAACTTATAAAGAAAAATTTGATTTTTGGCTGAAATGGGTAGGGCTTCAACCGGTTTTAAGAAAGCTTTTTGGATGTTCTTTCTTAGCCTACTTTGACTACGGAAAAGGAGGAAGGGGTTTCAGAGACCTCTGGCAAGATTTATTAAATCTTGCAATAACTTCTCCTCAAGAGATAAAGAAAGAACTGATTAATAATTTCCGAAGCTTAAGAATAGATGGCTCTAATGCTACCATAATAACTAAAGAGGGAGACTTCATCTCTGACCGTAATAAAATAAGCAGAGTCTGGTCTGACCACGGAGTCTGGCCCTATCTAACTCTGAAAGCTTACCTGGATAGAACAGGAGACTACAAAACTCTTTTTAGAAAAGTAGAGTTTTTTAGAGACCACCAATTAAAAAGAGCTCAAGAAATAGATACTAACTTCTTAAGAAAAGAAAAACAAGACTACTTTTTAAGAGATAAATCAGGGAAAATCTACAAATCTACTATATTAGACCATCTTCTTATTCAGAATCTTGTCCCTTTCTTTAATGTAGGAAAGGAAGGAAATATAAGACTAGAAAATGCTGACTGGAACGATGCTTTAGATATGGCTGAGGACTTGGGTGAGACAGTTGCTTTCAGCTGTATGTATGCAAGAAATATTAAGGACTTAGCTGACTTATTAGAATATTTCCTTAAAGAGAAAAATATTAAGAAAATTGAACTCACCAAAGAAGTAAAAATCCTTCTGGATAGTCTTTCTTCAAGAATAAACTATAACAATCCCCAAGAAAAAAGAAGGCTTCTTGAAAAATACTTGGAAAAAACAAAAACTGCTGTAGAAGGAAAAACTATAAAGATAAACACAGCCTCCCTCATAAAGGACTTAAGAAGAAAAGCAAATTGGCTTAAAGAACACATAGAGAAAAAAGAGTGGCTTAAAGAATTAGGTTTCTTTAACGGTTATTATGATAACTCCTCTTGTAGAGTTGAAGGAAAAATCAAAAATAAAATAAGACTGCTTCTTCCTTCTCAAACTTTTGCTATAATGAGTGGCATTTTCTCCAAAACTAAGACCAAAAAGATATGGACAGCTATATCTAGCTACTTAAAAGAAAAAGACTTATATGCCTTTAGATTAAATACAGATTTTAAAGAGTTAAAACTTAACTTAGGAAGAGCTTTTG